>NZ_JBJIEP010000026.1:0-80980 GCF_046557955.1 Shinella agrisoli
CGCCGGCCGCATTGCCGGAGCCGACGTCGATCACGCCCTCGTAGCCGCCGGCAAGGCCGGCGCTCCACCAGTCGAGCCGGGCGGCGTTGGCGTCCCCGTCGACCTGGCCGAAGCCGCCGAGCGGGGCTAACCATGCGCCGCGAACGCGGGCATCGGCATAGCCGGACGCATCGTCGATGGCGGCGAGGCCTGCATTGCCGGCCGACATCGCCGGGCCATAGCCGAGCGGCGCGGTGAAGACCTGCGCGCCGGCATTGCCCGAGCCGACGCCTGCCACGCCCTGGTGGCGCAGCGTCCGGTTGAACAGGGCGAACGTCTCGTCGATCACATGCCGGCCGGACGCCTGGACCTCGCCGGAAACCTGGTCGAACGCCCGGCGGGCATCGTCCGCGTTCAATCCCGCAACGGCGTTGAACACGGTCAGCGCGTCGCCGGTCTGTTCGAAGTCATTGAGCGCTCGCGCGGCCTGGGCCTGGTTGTATGTCTCCGCGACCGCGGCAAAGTCGGTCGTCATCGCGATGGTGAGCTCCACATTGTCGGCGTTGTGCGTCAGCGTCGGCGTCAGGAAGGCCGAATGGGTGAGCATCGTCGCCCCGTCGAATGTGCCGGATAGGCCGTTGGGGGTCGTCGTGAGGATCGTATAGGTCTGGCGATCCACATAAGAGGTGTGCGGATCGATGGCCGCCACCGTGACATTGCCGTTCAGGCTCGCCGTTGTCGCGGCCAGCGCGTCATTGGTGCCGTCCGCCGCGATCCGCACCGCGAAGGCGGAATCCGCGTCGAAGGCGACATTGCCCTGTACGGCGAGTGTCCCAAGGGCATCGGCGCCTGGCGCCAGCGTGCCGCCGGTGAGCGACACGTCGCCGGTGACGGTGCCGAGGCCGGACAGGACGCCTTCGGCATCGACGCTCAACAGGGAGGTGCCGAACGATCCGCCGGCGCCGATGCGCAGGTTGCCGGCCGTCACGATGGCGCGCCCGGTCAGGCTGCTGCTGTCACCGGTCAGCGTCGTCATGCCCGTCCCGACGAAGGCGGTCGAACCCGTGCCCGAGAGGACCCCGGCATAGGTGAAATCGTCGGAGCGGTTGAAGACGAGAAAAGCGTTGTCGTTGTGGATATTGCCGGCCACCGATCCGCCCGCGCCCCCATCGCCCAGATACAGATTGCCCTGGTCGATGGTGGTGAGGCCGGTATATGTGTTCTCGCCGGTCAGGGTCAGGATGCCGGCGCCGGTCTTGGTCAGCCCGCCGCTTCCTTCCATCACACCGCTGAAGGTGGTGCTGGTATTGTCTCCGCCTGCGGTCAGTGCCGCCGAGCCGAGCAGTACGCTGCCTTCGCCCGCCAGCGAGCCGACCGTCTGGTCGTAGCCGGCGAGGTCCAGTACCGCCCCGGCCGCGACGACATGCGCGCTGCCGGCGGAGAAAGTGTTCGCCGCCCCGGCGCGCAGGACGCCGCCGTCGATTGCAGTCGCTCCGGCATAGGTATTCGCCCCGGAGAGGATCAGCGTGCCGCCTTCCGTCTTGCTTATGCCGCCAGCGCCGGTGATCGCCGCTGCGATAGTGGCCGTTTCACCGGCGAGAACGCGCAACTCGCTTCCGCCCGCGACCGTTTGCAAAGCCCCGGGGCCAGCAAGAACATAGCCGTCGCTCACGAACTGAAGCCCGCGGAAGCTCTGCGTGCCCTCGATCGCGACCGTTCCGCCGGGGCCCTGGAAGACGCCGTGGTTGCCGGCCCAGGCGACGTCGACGGAGCCGCCGCTGTTGCGCCAGTCGGTGCCAGCCGCGTCCCAGGTCGGGCTGCTGTCCTGCCAGTATTGCAAGCTGGGATCGCCGATCACCGGGTCGGTGCCGCCGCCGGCGATCACCAGATCGACATTGCCGGCGCCCGCCATCACCGTGTAGGTGCCGGCCACGGGCCCGGGCGCCACCACGTCGAGCGTGTTGTCGGCCAGGCTTCCGGCATAGGTCATCAGCCGGTAGTGGCCGATCCCCGCGCCGCCGGCGTCGGTTAGGTGCAGCTGCCCGTCCAGCGTCAGGTTGCCGCCGACGGCGACACGGTCGCTGGAGCCGCCGGCGGGATCGACGGCGCCGCCCGGCGTACCGATCTCGTAGCGCAGCTGCGAGGCCTGGTTGAGCGTCAGATCGCCCGCCACCGTCAGCGTGCCGATGGAGCTCCCCGGCGCGAGGATGCCGTCATCGGCGACAACCACGCTCCCGACCTCGCCGCTGCCGCCGAGCGTGCCGCCGGCGTTCACCGTGACGGCCGAGCCGGCGATCGCACCGTCGACCAGCAGCGTGCCGCCATCGATCGTGACGGGGCCGGCAAAGCCGGTGCCGGCGCCGGTCAGCGTCCAGGTCGATCCGTCGCGCTTGTCCAGCGCCGCAAAGCCGGTAAATTGCCCTCCCAGCGCCGCAAGGTCGAAGCTGGCGTTTCCGACCCCGCCAAGGGTGAGCATGGCGGCACCGTTGCCCTCGACGCCGCCCGTGATCGCATAGCCCGGCCTCAATTCGAGGCGGCCGCCGGAGCCGGTCAGCCGCACGGCCCGCCCCTGCCCCGCCCGGAGCGCGCCGGCCACTATGGCCGTGGCATCGTCTCCCGAAAGATATATCGCCGACGCGGTCGTGTGATCGTGCGTGACGATCTCGCCGGTTCCCAGGACCGTTACCACAGCCCTGTCCCCGCCGATCGAGATGCCGGTGTGGGAGGGAGAGGCCAAACCGCTATATTGCAGGTCGATGCGGCCGGAAACGTCGACGACCGCGTCGCTGGCATCGACATCTCCCGCGATCCCGCGCGCCGCCTGGCCGGTGGTGACAAGGTCTCCCGCAATATCGATGTGCGTTCCGGCACCAGAGAAGCTGATCCCCGTGCCATAAAGGGATTGCGCCGTTATCCCTGCGTCCTGTTCCACGACGATGCGCGCGTCGGCGCCCTGGCTCAGGATCCCGAAAGTATAGGAGCCCGTCGAGCTAATGGCCCCGCCGGACCGAAGACGGATGGTGTTGCCGTCACCAAGGCTGATCATGGCCGGGCGGCGCCCTCCGGAGCTCTGGACCCGGCCGGAAATATCCAGCACGTTCCCGCCGTCGCCAATCACGATGCCGCCGACGGGATTGGCTACGAGATCGGCAAAGTCGTAGTTGAAGCTCGTGCTGATCGTGGCAGGGGCGGTGATGGTCAGCCTGTTTCCGCCGGAAAGATGAAGCGCTGCCCGGTTGGGAATATCGGGCACATTGGCGATCGTGAGCGGAGCCTCCGCGTCGAGCGTGATCGAGGAACCGACAGCCACCGGGCCGGAACTGAGCGTGATCGTCGCGCCTGCCGGCAGGATGCTGCGCACCGTGTCGATCGCCGGATTGCCGTTGGCCGTTTCCACGGCGCTGCGCAGGGTGCCCGGCCCGGAGTCCGACGCGCTCGTGACATCCACCGATTGAGCCCAGGCGGGCGCCACGCCCACGCCGGCCAGCAGCGCCAGCCCGGAAACGCCGGCCGCAAGCCGCGAGCGCCGATGCACCGCGCTGGCCGACGATTGCCTGCAGCCTCCATCATTCTTGATAGATGCCATCGTGTTCATCCCCCTATCTGCTGCCCGCCCCGCCATCCTTGCCGGTGCTGAATGACAATGTTCCAACTCTTAGAATTTCTCCGCTCACCAAAAGGAAATCTACTGAGATACACTCAATTATTTCTTAAAATAGTGATTGATTTCATACTTTACTCCATACACTACATGAAGTTATATTTATTATTCTAGAAATAAGCACTCATCCTCCTGTAAATAGACTCGCATAAGGACAAGTATCTATGTCTCGTGATTTTACCGATCGTCGCCCAATGCGGGAATATGGATAAGTTTAGGCATATGCGCGCAAGTTCGCTCATCCTGCAGAAAACCATACGGCACCCGCCATTCGCGGCGATTTCATCACGCTGCGCGAATCGCGGAAACGATTCGGCAGGCGCATGCCGGGCGAATGGCTCTGGAAATCGCCGCGAGATTGCTTTTAAGTATAGTCAAGGTTTTCCATGGGTTTCGGGATGGTGAGGCCGAAGGGACGGGAAGCCATTTCGTTCGGGATAGGGATACGGGCGGGCGGTGGGCGACAGACCGGCCAATAGGGGATCGGGGACGTTGCTGAGAGGCTGGCGTGAGATCGCCGGTTATTTCGGGCGCGACGTGTCCACCGTGCGCCGCTGGGCTGCCGACCGGTCGCTGCCCGTCTATCGCGTGGGTCGGCGAGACGGGCGAGGCGGTTCGGTGCATGCCTTCGCCGACGAGTTGGAGGCATGGCTGCGCTCCGACAAGGGCCGGACGGTACTGGCGGAGCAGGAGGCACCGGCCGCCGCGCCGCGCGAGGCAACCGGGCATCCCGCCCCGAGAACCCCATCGCGGCGCGGCGTCCTGCTCGGCGCTCTGTCCCTCGCTGGCGCGGCGGCCCTGGGCGGCGTCTTTTGGTGGACCAATGGCCGGGGCGCCGCTCCGAACGGCCTTGCCGCCGGCCGCGACATACCCGCCGAGGCGCGCGACCTCTATCTGCGCGGCACCTACCTGTGGAACGGGCGGACGCCCGAAGGCATCACCGGCGCGATCGAGGCGCTGACGCGGGCGCTCGACATCTATTCCGACTATGCCGAGGCTCATGCCAGCCTCGCCATGACCTACAACCTGGCGCGGCAATATAGCGGAATGTCGGGGTGGGACGCCTATCCGCTTGCCGAGAAGCACGCGCGCCGTGCGGTCGAACTTGCGCCCGACTATGCCTTCGGCCACAGCGTGCTGGCGTTCGTGGAGTTCTTCTGGCTCTGGCAGGTGCGCGCCGGCCTCGAGCGTTTCGAGACGGCCCGGCGGCTCGATCCGAAGGACGCCAACAATCTGATGTGGCATGCCAGCGCGTTGATCCATATCCTGCGCTATGAGGACGCCCTGACGGTCCTCGCGCGGGCGCGGGAACTGGACCCCGGCAACGCCACGGTTCACAATTTCCGGGCCTTGTCGCTCCATGCGCTCGGACGGCGCGAGGAAGGGCTCGCCTTGCTGGACGAACTGATCCGCAACGATCCCGGCCATCCTTGGCACTACAACACGCTGGCGCTCTGCCGGCTGGCGGAAATGGACTATGCCGGCTTCCTCGAAAACTTCGCCAAGGTGGGCGACAGGATCAGCGTGTCCCGCCACCGGGCGATAGCCGAAGCCGGTCTCGCCGCCCTGCGCCGGAATGGCACGCGGGCCATGTCCGAGGCCATGGCGGCGATCGACCGGGACTATTTCGAGCGAGGCGAGGCGCTGGCCTGGGACGTGGCCATGGACTACGCTATGGTCGGCAACTGGCAGGATGCCATTCCGCTGCTGCGCACCAGCCTGGAGCGCCATGAGGAGCGTTTGATCGGCGTCAAGATGAATCCGGCCTTCTGGCCGATCCGCGAGCGGCCAGAGTATCGGCAGTTGCTGGCCGATATCGGCCTGCCGACAGAATGGCCGGCGGGCCTGTGAGGCGGCGATGAGCGGGGCGAAGCACCGGGCAGACGGGATCGGACGCATCGGCGGCGGCGTCGAGGCACCATTGAAGGGCTGGCGCGAGATCGCAGAATTTCTCGGCCGCGACCAGAGCACGGTGCGCCGCTGGGCGGAATCGCGGCGGCTTCCGGTGTTCCGTGCCAGCGAGGGCGGACGCGGCGTGCCGGTGCATGCCTATGGCAGCGAGCTTCAGGCATGGCTGCGCGACGAAGCCCGCCGCGGCGGCATGGACGGGCATCTGCCGGCAACGGACAAAGCCAGGGAAGCAGGCGAAGAGACCGCCCCGGCCGTGGAATTGCCGCGCAACGAAACCGTGACCCCGCGCCGTCTCGCGCTTGTCGTCGGGGTCTGTCTCGGCGTCGGCTTCTGTCTCGGCACGATCGCGTCCCTGGGGGGCGTGCTTCTGGCCTCGTACGGTCGTCCCGCAGCCCGCCTTGCCGTCGCCGGAGCCGCCGTCCCCGAAGCTGCCCGCGAGCTCTACCTGCGCGGATCGTTCCTGTGGCACCGCCGCACGGCGGGCAGCATCGCGGAGGCGATCGGCGTGCTCGACCGGGCCGTGACGATCCATCCGGACTATGCCGAAGCCCACGCCGCGTTGGCGACGAGCTATATTCTGGCCGAGCGCTACCAGGTCCGGTCGGGGTGGGAGGCGTTTCCGAAGGCAGAGCGCGCCGCGCGCCGGGCGATCGCGCTGAACCCTGACCTCGACCTTGCGCAGAGTGCCCTCGCCTATCTCGAGTTCCGCTGGCACTGGGACGCCGATGCCGGCTTTGCACGCTTCGAGCGAACGCTGAGCCGGCATCCTAAATCCGCCGATACCCTGTTCTGGTATGCCAACGTGCTGATGTTGGCTGGCCGGGCGGAGGAGGCGCTGCCGCTTGTCATCGAGGCGGAGGAGATCGACCCCGACAGCAGCGCCATTCGCACTCTTCACGCGCACATCCTGTTCCTGTTGGGCCGCACGGAGGAAAGCAGGGGACTTCTGGAGGAGATCGTGGCGCGCGATCCCGGCTACCCATGGCCGCGCTACACCCTCTGTTTCATCCGCCTCGCGGCCGAGGACTATTCGGCCTATCTCGATACCTACATCGCTTTCGGCGATGCCCTCGGCGTTGCGCGTTACCGCGAGGCGGCAGATGCGGGCCGGACCGCACTTGCCGGGGGTGGGGCGCGCGCGATGGCGGAGGCCATGGCCGCCGTCGAGACCCTGTACTACGAACGCGGTGAAGCGCTTGCATGGGACGTGGCTCGGCACTTCGCCATCGCCGGCCGCGCCGACGAGGCGCTGTCCTGGCTGCGCATCGCCGCCAATCGCCGTGAAGCCCGGCTGATGGACATTCAGGCCGATCCTGCGTTCAGACCAATGCGCGACGACGCGCGCTTCCGCGACTTTCTCGCCAACCTCGGCTTCCCGGAAAGTTAGAGCATTTGCTGCCTGGCGGCGAGCAAGGCGAAGCCGATGCCGGCGTCCAGCAGCGAGGCCGGCCCATGAATTTTACGGCTTCTGTTTACTGAATGCTGCCCAGAGTGACGATCTGGTCGACAACCACCTCCAGCGACGCATTGATGTCGTTTGTGATTGAACGTTCGTCTGCCGTTGGCGGTTCGAGGGCGTCGAACTGGCTGTCGATGAGGCTAGCGGGCATGAAGTGGCCGCGCGTCCAGACGCTCCTCGTCCCACGCTGGGCAAGAGCCGACCTGCAATAGCTCGATCCTGCTCATGATATTACCTTTGCCGCTCACGTCTCGACGATCAGACCTTTGGCCTTGAGCACCGCTTCCAGCTTGCTGACCTCGACGACGGACTTGCCGGCCTTGTAGGCGGCGATATATCCGGCCTCGGCGTCTTCACGGGCCTGCGACAGCCTTGCAACCTCGAGCGCCTCCTCGCGCCGCACGACGACAAGGCCATCGGCGTCACCGACGACGATGTCGCCGGGATGGACGAGCTCGCCGCCGATGACGATCGGATCGTTGGTGGAGGTCAGGGTTTCCTTGACGGTGCCCTTGATGCAGACGCTGAGCGAGAAGACCGGGAAGCCGAGTTCGCGCAGCTGCAGCGAGTCGCGCACGCCGCTGTCCGTCACCAGGCCGCCGATGCCCTTGGCAAGGCAGGCATTGGCGAGCACGTCGCCGAAGGAACCCGCCTCCTCGTATTCGCCGCCCGAGACGACGATGATGTCACCGGGCTCGGCGTAATTGATCGCGAGCTGCAACATGATGTTGTCGCGCGGAGCGCAGCGCACGGTGAAGGCGGGGCCGCACAGCTTCATACGGTAGTCGACCGGCTTGATGCGCGAGGAGAGCGCGCCTCTGCGACCCTGTGCCTCGTGAATGGTCGCCGGCGAGAATTTGGCCAGGGCCTCCACTTCGGCGAAACTCGGGCGAACAGGCATTTTCTTTATGTGCGTCATGATTTTTCCCACGGGTAATCATCGCGGCGGGCGCAACGCCCGCCGCCGACTGTCCAAGTCATGTTGGCAAGGGGTCGCTCGCGCGCGATCCCTTACGGGATCTGGTCGAACTTCAGCTCGGAGAGCGGCACGACCTTGTCGGTGCGGGTCATCTTGTATTCGGTGTCCGGGCCGAGCCACTTGTCCCAGATCTGGTTGAGCTCGCCGCTTTCATCCAGCTTGCGCAGCACCTCGTTGATCTTGGCCGTCAGCGCCGGCTGGTCCTTCTGCATGCCGATACCGATCGGCTGGAACAGCATGGGCTCCTCGATCATGCGCATCTCGCGGCCCTTGGTCTTGGATTCGTTGACCAGCTTGGTCGTCGTCATGGTGTTGGCGACCATGCCGCGCGCCTTGCCCTGCTGGGCGGCGAGATAGGCGGAAGCCGTGTCCTGGAAGGTCAGAGGCTCGGACTTGTTGAGCTTGATCGACATTTCCGAGGTCGAGCCCTTGGTGGAGGCGATGCGCTGGCCGACATAATCGGCCTTCGACTTGCCGGGATCGTCGGCCGGCACGATCAGCATTTCCTTGGCGAGATAGTAGGGATCGCTGAACTGGATCTGCTCGGCGCGGCTCTTTGTATAGGCGAGGTTGGCGACGGTGATGTCGACGCGTCCGAGCTTGACCTCCGGCACGCGGGCTTCCACCGAGACCGGCTTGATCTCGGCCTTCACGCCGAGTTCACGGGCGATGGCGCCGCAAAGATCGACGTCGAAGCCGACCATTTCGCGGGTCTGCGTGTCCGGCGCGGCGAAGGGCGGTACATCGGCGAAGGTCGCGCAGCGCAGCGTCTTGTTGGCGATGATGTCGTCGAGCTGGTCGGCCTTGGCGGGGCCGGCGAGCGCGGCGGCCGCGACGGTCGCCGTAAGGATAAGATGATGGCACTTCATGCTGTTCTCCTCTTGCTTGGTATTAGTGGCGCAGGTCCGCAAGGAACCGTTGCGCGCGCGGATGCTTCGGGTTCTTGAAGAATTCGTCGGGGGTCGCGGTCTCGATGATCTCGCCGCCGTCGATGAACCAGATGCGATCGGCCACATCGCGGGCGAAGCCCATTTCATGCGTCACGCACATCATGGTCATGCCCTCGGCCGCCAGCGACTTCATGACGCTCAGAACTTCGCCGACCATTTCCGGGTCCAGCGCGCTGGTCGGCTCATCGAAGAGCATGACGGGCGGCTCCATGGCGAGCGCCCGGGCGATGGCGACGCGCTGCTGCTGGCCGCCGGAAAGCTGCGCCGGATAGGAATTGGCCTTTTCGCGCAGGCCCACCCGGTCGAGCAGCTTCAGCGCCTTCTCGTGCGCCTCGGCCGCCGGCACGCCCTTCACGCGCATGGGGGACATGGCGACATTGTCGACCGCGGAGAGATGCGGGAAAAGATTGAAGCTCTGGAAGACGAAGCCGATGCGGCTGCGCAGGCGGTTGAGGTCGCGGCCGCTCATCGGGGCGTGGATGTCCTGCCCTTCGAAGAAGATCGAGCCGCTGTTGATCTCCTCGAGCCGATTCACGGTGCGGATCAGCGTCGACTTGCCGGAGCCGGAGGGTCCGCAGATGACGACCACCTCGCCACGGGCGACGGTCGCATCGATCCCTTTCAGCACGTCGAAGTCGCCATAGCTCTTCCGAACCTCGGCAAGCCGGATCGTCTGGTCGTTCCCGGTATTGGATACTGAAGCGATCATGGCTGCTCCGTCACTTTGGGGGTCAGGGGAAGAGCGATCCCGCCGCGGGGCACGGGGCCGAGCCCCGCCCGCCGGCGGGTGATGCGCCGCTCGACGACATTGGTGAGCCAGGTGAGCGACCAGCAGATCATGTAGTAGGTGAGCGCCAGGATCAGGAACACCTGGAAGGGCTGCGTGAGGAGCTGGTTGTTGACCTGGCTGGCGGCGAAGGTGAGATCCGGCACGTTGATGACATAACCGAGCGTCGTGTCCTTGATGGTTGCCACGAAGGTCGACAGCATGCTCGGGATCATGTTGTAGAGCGCCTGCGGCAGGATGACGTAACGCATGGCGCTGAACCAGCCGTGGCCGAGGGCGCGCGCCGCATCCATCTGCCCCTGCCCGAGCGCCACGATGCCGGCGCGGATGATCTCGCTGAGGAACGCCCCCTGGTAGACGACGAGGGTGGCGAGCATGGTGAGGAAGCTCGGCACGTCCGCACCGGTGAGCAGCGGCACGAGGAAATAGCTCCAGAGCACCAGCATCAGGAGCGGCACGCCGCGTGTCACATAGACCAGCACCGTCACCGGCCAGCGCAGCACCCGGTATTTCGAAAGGCGCGCGAAGGCGAGCAGGATGGCGAAGGGAAAGGCGATGACGATGCTGAGCGCCGAGAGGATCAGCGTATTGGCAAGGCCGCCGAGGGGTCCGTTCGGATACTGGCCGATGAGCAGCAGCAGCCAGTATTCGTCGATGATGGCAATGATGTCGTGGATCATCGGCTCGCTCCGTTCACCGGATCCGCGCGCCAGGTGAGATATGCCCCGGCTCCCATGATGATGAGCGAGAAGAAGAGGTAGAGGACCGTTCCGATCAGGTAGATCTCGAAGGTGCGGAAGGAGAGGTTCTCGATCTCCTTGACGGCGTGGCTGAGCTCCGGCGCACCGATGACGATGGCAAGACTCGAATTCTTGAAGAGCGAGACGCTGTGGTTGACGAGGGCCGGCAGCGCATTGCGCACGCCCTGCGGGATCAGAACGTAGCGCATGGCCGAGATGTAGCCGTGGCCGAGCGCCCGCGCCGCCTCCATCTGGCCCGCATTGATCGAGCGCAGCCCCGAGCGCAGGTCCTCGCTGAAATAGGCCGCCTGGCAAAGCCCGAGGCCGACGATGGCGAAGATCATTTCCGCCGAATGGGCCGAAAGCCAATCGGAAAGGGCCGTGGGCAGGATCGTGTAGATGCCGAAATACCAGAGCATCAGCTGCACGAGGGTCGGCACGTTGCGGTGATAGGACACGTAGCCCGCCACCACCGCATTGCCGATGCGGCCCGGCGAAAAGCGGGTGGCGAGCAGCGCCACCGCAAGGCTCATCGCGAGCAGCCACGAGCAGATCGCGATGATGAAGGTCATCTCGATGCCGTGGGCCAGCATGGCCATGTATTCGGGATCGCCGAGGATGGCGGTGAGGTCGAAGCCTTTCACGGCTGCCGCTCCTGCGGACGGGCCGTCTGCAGGCCACCCATCACCTGGAGCGTCGGCGTGATTTCCATATGGCCGATATTGACCGCGACGGGCGCAGCGATGGCGAAGGCGACGGCGTCGGCGATGTCGGAAGCCTGCGGCAGCTCGAAGCCGTCGATGAAGCGCTCGCGGATCGACGGGTCGTCGCCGTGCACATGGTTAAAGATGTCGGTCGCCACGCGGCCGGGGCAGATTTCCGTCACCCGCACGCGCTTGCCGAAGGTGTCGATGCGCAGCTGGTTGGACAGCATGGCGACGCCGGCCTTGGTGGCGTGATAGGTGGAGTTGCCGCCGAAATTGTAGTTGCCGGCGATCGAGGTGATGTTGACGACATGGCCGCGGTCGCGCGCCGCCATGCCGGGAACGATCAGCCGGCAGAGATGGAGGACCGCGCGCAGGTTGACGTCGACGAGCAGGTCGATGTCGCCATCCTCCGCCTCCAGGAATTTCTTCGGCCGGTCGACGCCGGCATTGTTGACGAGGATGTCGAATTCGACCTCGCCGGCGAGCCTCGCAAGCGCGGCACGGTCCTTGACGTCGATGGCGTGGGGAACGCAGCCCGTGCGCGCGGCAAGCGCCTGGAGGGCATCCGCGCTGCGCGCGACGGCGTGCACCTCCAGCCCCTCGCGGCGAAGCCGTTCGACGACCGCAGCACCGATCCCGGAGGAGGCGCCGGTTACCAGCGCGGTTCTGTAATCGGAAAAGGACATTGTTGTTCCCCTGTTGTTGAAAGAGAGAGTAGCGAAGCTTTTCCGCTCTGAATAAGACCGTTTGAATCTGGATGGATAAGGAAGCCTTATGGGCTTGCCGCCGCCCCTTGGGCCTGTAACATTCCACACCGTTCAGGACAGGTTCGGCATATGGATATCAGGCGCCTCAAATCCTTCATCGTCATCGTCGATACGGGCAGCATCACCCGCGCCGCCGACGTGCTGCACATCGCCCAGCCGGCGCTCAGCCAGCAGCTCGCCGCGCTGGAGGACCATTTTCGGCAAAAACTCCTGATCCGCAGCCAGCAGGGCGTCTCCATGACGGAGGCGGGCAAGGCGGTCTACCGCCACGCCCAGATCATCCTGCGCCAGATGGACCAGGCGCAGGCCGACGTGAAGGCGGCAGGCTCCACGCTGGTCGGGCGCGTCTCGGTCGGCCTCGTACCTTTTTCGAGTGCGGCGACGCTTTCCGTCGACCTCCTCACCGAAACGCGCAAGCGCCACCCCGGCATCCTCCTGCATCTCACCGAAAGCGTCGGCCAGACCTATAGCCAGATGATCATGAACGGCCGGCTGGAAATGGCGCTCATCCACGGCACCGGCCCCATCAAGGGCGTGCGCTTCGAGCCGGTTTTCGTGGAGGAGTTCCACCTCGTCGCCCACCGGGACCTCGGCATCGAGCCGGGCGAGGCGCCTCTGCCGGTCAGCACGCTGAACGACCTGCCGCTCCTCCTGCCGCCGCCCTACAATTTCGTGCGCCGCGCCATCGACCTCGCCTTCACCCGCGGCCGCCTGTCGCTGAACGTGGTGGCGGAGGTGGAGATCGTGCGCACGCTGGGCCGCGCCGTCAGCCGCGGCGTCGGCGCGACGATCATGCCGCGCGCCATCGCCGAGCGCATCGTCGCCGAAAGCTCCGAGCCGATCGTCTCGCGCGTGGTGACGCCGCGGATCGAGGAGACGCTGTCGCTGTGCGTCTCCGACCAGAGCGAGCTGTCGGAGCCGGCATTGGCGGTGCGGTCGATCCTGATGGAGCTGACCGCACGGCTCAAAGGTTAGCGCAACCCCACGCAGAATTCGGCGATGCGCCCGCACGCCTCGTCCAGTTGCTCCATGCTCGTGGCATAGGAGATGCGGAAGAAAGGGCTCATGCCATAGGCCGCGCCCTGCACGGTCGTGACGTGGTGCTCGTCGAGCAGCGCGAGTACGAAATCCGTGTCGGTCTCGATCTTCCGCCCGCCCGTGCTGGTCCGGCCGATGAGGCTGGCGATGTTCGGGAAGACATAGAAGGCACCTTCCGGCTTGTGGCAGCGGATGCCCTCGATCTCGCCGAGCCTTTCCAGGACGAAATCGCGCCGCCTCTTGTAGATCGCCGCACGCTCCTTCAGGAGATCCTGCGGCCCGTCCAGCACGGCGGCGACGGCGGCCTGGGTGATGGTCGAGGTGCCGCCGCTGTTCTGGCCGTTGACATTGCTGATCGCCTTGATGAGGTCCTTCGGCCCGCCGCAGAAGCCGAGGCGCCAGCCGGTCATCGCATAGGCCTTGGAGGCGCCGTTGACCGTCAGCACGCGATCCTTCAGACGCGGCTCCACCTCGGCAATGGTGCAGAACTCGAAACCGTCATAGATCAGGTGCTCGTACATGTCGTCGGTCATGATCCAGACATGCGGATGCTTCAGCATCACCTCGGCGATGGCTTTCATTTCTGCGCGCGAGCAGGCGGCGCCTGTCGGATTGTTCGGGAAGTTCAGGAACAGCCATTTCGTCCGCGGAGTGATCGCAGCATCGAGGTCCTCGGCACTGAGCTTGAAGCCGTTCTGCTGCGGGCAATCGACCGGCACCGGCACGCCGCCGGAAAATTTCACGATATCCGCATAGCTGATCCAAGATGGTGACGGGATGACCACCTCGTCGCCCGGATTGCAGGTGGCCATGACGGCGTTGAAGATGATCTGCTTGCCGCCGCCGGCAACGACGATCTCCGAGGGATCGTAGTCGAGATTGTTGTCGCGTTTGAATTTCCGGGAGATCGCCTGGCGCAGCGCCGGCGTGCCGTCGAGCGGGGGATATTTCGTGTCGCCGGCAAGGGCGGCTGCATGGGCGGCCTCGATCGCATTGGCGGGCGTCGCGAAATCCGGTTCGCCGGAGGAGAGGCTGATGACCTTGACGCCCTTGGCCGAAAGGTCGCGGGCACGCTGGGTCATGGCAGCGGAAGCGGAGACGGAAACGTTCTTCAGGCGGTCGGCGATGGCGGGCATGGCGGTTGCTTTCGATGGAGCGGAGAGGAAGTTCATCGCAGGAGTTTCGAGACAGGCGTGACAGTGCCGCCGGCCGCCTCGATCTCGCTGCGCACGGTGCGGGCAAGATCGAGCGAGCCGGGCGTATCGCTGTGGACGAGAATGGAGCGCGCCCGCATGGGAATGACGGTCCCGTCGATGGCCGTGACGGTCGCGTCGAGAAGGAATTGCCGCACGCGGGCGCGGACCGAAGCCTCGTCCTTGACCAGCGCGCCGGGCTTTCCGCGCGGCACGAGCGCGCCTCTGGCGTCATAGGCGCGGTCGGCGAGGAAGAGCGTCAGCGTCTTCAGCCCGGCCTCATTGGCCGCGCGCTCGATGACGCTGTCCGCCGTACCGAAGACGACGAGGCGGGGATCTACCGTGCGGATCGCCTGCATCATGGCGGCGGCGAGCGCCGGATCCCGGTTGACCATGTTGCCCATGGCCGCATGGAAGCTGACATGGGAGACCGCGACACCCTCGGCCTTGGCGATCGCCGTCAGCGCGCCGAGCTGGTAGAGCATCTGCTGGCGCAGTTCATCCGGCCCGAAGGGCAGTTCGCGGCGTCCGAAACCCTGCCGGTCCGGTAGGCCGGGATGCGCACCGACATCGACGCCTCTCTCCCGCGCCAGGCGCACCATGCGCGCCATCGTGTCGGGATCGCCGGCATGGAAGCCGCAGGCGATGTTGGCGGAGGTGACGAGATCCATCATCGCTTCGTCGTCGCAGAGCCTGTAGGGGCCGAAACCCTCGCCCATGTCGGAATTGAGATCCACCTGCATGCAATCCTCCTATGCCATGGCGGCAAGCGCCTGGCTCACCAGCCGCGCGGTCCTGTGGACATCCGCGATATAGGCGGCGAGCGCCGCCTCCACGGCCTTGGCCTGCGCATGCGTCGCCGGCACGAAACGCAGCAGCGAGCCGATGCGCGCCTGCCCGAGCCGCCAGAGATCGGCCTCGATGACGCCGGCGATCTTGGGATAGCCGCCCGCCGTATTGGCATCGCTCATCTGGACGATGGGCTCGCCGGCCGGCGGTACCTGGACGACTCCCGGCACGACGCCGTGCGAGCGCATCTCCACGACCTCGGTCGGATGGATCGGGTCGCCGCTCAGCCGGTAGCCGGTTCGGTCGCTGCGCGCGGAGATCTTCCATGGCTGGTTCCAGAAGCGTTCCGCATCCGCACCGAAGAGATCGTGTTCGCCAGCCGGCAGTGCGCGGATAACCAACGCACCGCCCTCGGCGACGGGGAAGGCATCCTTCATCGCCATTGCCGGCGGCACCACGCCGAAACCACCCTTCGGCAGGAAACCGCCACCAGCCATGCCCGTCGCGATGCGGTCGCCCACCGCGAGCATCCGACCCTGAACCCCGCCGAAGCCGCCGCGCAGCGACGTGCTGCGCGAGCCCATGACCGGAGCCACATCCGCCCCGCCGGCAAGGCAGAGATAGGCTCGCGCATCCTTCAGCGGCGGGGAAAGTTCCAGCACCTGTCCCGGCCCCGCCTCGGCCGTCCACCAGGGCGGCACCGGCATGCCGTCAAGCGTTGCCCGGCAATCCGCACCCGTTACGGCAAAGGCGCCGCTCTGCGAAAAGCGCACCCGGAAGGGAAAGGTCTGTACCTCGATGCCGGCCGCATCAGGCGCATTGCCGAGGAGCACGTTGCCGGTCCTGAGCGCCAGCGGATCCATTGCACCGCAGGCCGTGACACCGATGTTGCGGTAGCCGGGCCGGCCGAGGTCCTGGACCGTGTTCAACGGTCCCGTTGCGACGATCTCGATCACAGTTCGATCCTTTCGGGACGGAAGCGCACGGTATCGCCGGGGGCCATGACGGCAGGGACGGCAGCCATGGGGTCGAACATCTGGAGTTCGGCAAAGCCGATGGAGTTCCAGCCATTCGGCCCGGTCAGCACGGCGACCCCCGTCTGCATGCCGCCGATGGTCACGCAGCCGCGCGCCATGTGGAGCGAGGGCACGGTCTTGCGCGGCATGTGGATGCGCGGATCGAGCCCGTGCAGGTAGCCAAAGCCCGGCGCGCTGCCGAGCGCGAAGACCCGGTAGGTGCCCTCGTGGTGGATGCGCACCACCTCCCGGTCGGAGAGGCCGGAGAGGTCACAGAGCGCCGGCAGGTCGGTCGCGTGCTCTCCGCCATAGGTGACGGCGATCTCGATCTCGCGGCCCGCGAGATCGACGCCCCGCGCGCGCCGCCACTCCTCCTGCAACAGACGAACGACCGTCTCCGGCGCGTCCGGGATCTCCCTTAGGATGACCAGCAGGTTCGTCATGCCCGGCACGATCTCGGCGATTTCCGGACGGGCTTCGAGCGCATGGGACAACGCCCAGATACGCCGCTGGTTCGGCAGGTCGAAGGCGCCGGGCGCCTCGACCAGGAAGGCGCGCACCCCTATGAAGGAGATTTTTGCGTATTCGTCCGTGTCCGGCACGATGGAGACAGGCGCCGCGTGCAGAAACGTCATCGGGCAGGCTCCATCGTCAGGACGGCATCGCCGTAGCCGATCAGTTCGCCGGCACGAGCATGGATTTTGGCAACGATCCCCGCCTCGGGCGCGATCACCGGCAGCAGCATCGGCCCGATCTCGACGAAGCCGGCGAGAGAGCCGGCTTCGAGCATTCCGCCCTCACCGGCAAGCGGCACCGCCTCGGGCGCGCAAGGATGCCTATCGCGAAAGAGGCCCGCCATCGGCGCCTTGACGGCGCGGCCTCCGGGCGCCTCGGACACGGCTTCGGCAGCCCGCACGGAGCGCATGCCGGCAGAAAGAGCGATCTTCAGCGCGCCGCCATCCGGCGTGGTGATCTCCAGCGCGCTTGCGCCGGAACTTTCGAGCCAGCCGGTCAGGGTGGAGACGAGGGCGGGATCGGAAAGATCGCCGATCGTGTTCCTGCCCGTCGAGCGGTCACGCCTCGCCACGGGGTTCCTCCCTCAGCCGCTTTTCAAGATGATGGATATCGACGCAGCCGCGCACGAAATCGGGATCGGAGAAGATCCGCCCGTGCAGCGGAAGATTGGTGGCGATTCCCTCGATGCGGGTCTCGGACAGGGCGACCTGCATGCGGCGGATCGCAGCCGCGCGGGTCGGCGCATGGACGATCAACTTGGCGATCAGGGAATCGTAGTAGGGAGAGACACGGTATCCTGCCGAGACATGCGTATCGACGCGAATGCCAGGGCCATTCGGGAAGCGCAGCGCGGTTATGCGCCCCGGCGAGGCGACGAAGGTGGCGGGATCCTCGGCATTGATGCGGCACTCGAAAGCATGGCCCCGCGCTTCGCCGGTAAAATGCGCGGCGTCCATCATCTCGCCCTGCGCGACGCGCAACTGTTCATGCACGAGATCCACGCCAGCCGTCACTTCGGTGACGGGATGTTCGACCTGCAGGCGGGTGTTCATCTCGATGAAATAGAATTCGCCGTTCTCGTAGAGGAATTCAAAAGTGCCGACGCCGCGATAGCCGATCTGGCGGCAGGCCTCTGCGCAACGCGCACCGATCCGCTCAGCCAGTTCCGGCGCGATGCCCGGTGCGGGCGCCTCCTCCACAACCTTCTGATGCCGGCGCTGGACGGAGCAGTCGCGATGCCCGACCCAGACGGCATTGCCGTGGTTGTCGCACAGGACCTGGAATTCGACGTGGCGCGGATGCTCCAGGAATTTCTCCATGTAGAGCTCCGGCTTGCCAAAGGCGCGGCGCGCCTCCTCGCGGGTGATGGCGATGGCATCGGCCACCTCGCCGCCTTCGCGCACGACGCGCATGCCGCGCCCGCCTCCGCCGCCGGCCGCCTTGACGATGACCGGATAGCCGATCTCCTCGGCAATCACCCGCACCGCCTCGGCATCCTCCGGCAGCGGCTCGCCCGGCCCCGGCACGCACGGCACGCCCGCCGCCATCATCGCCCGCTTGGCGGCGATCTTGTCGCCCATCGTGCGGATCGCAGAAGCCGGCGGGCCAACGAAGGTAAGCCCCGCCTTTTCCACCGCCTCCGCGAAATCGGCATTTTCCGACAGGAATCCGTAGCCGGGATGGACCGCCTCGGCACCTGTCACCCGGGCGGCAAGCAGAATGGCTGCCTGGTTGAGATAGCTGCGTCCCGGCGCCGATGGCCCGATGGCAAGCGGCCCGCCCTCCCCGGGCGCAGGCCGGCCCACCGTGTCCGCCTCCGAGGCGATGAGGACCGGCCGCAGCCCGAGCTCCAGGCAGGCGCGCTCGATGCGCACGGCGATCTCGCCGCGATTGGCGATGAGGACGGAGGTGAAAGGCATGCCCATCAGACGATCTCCACGAGCGGATCGCCGAAGCCGACATCCTGCCCGTCCTCGAAGAAGATGCGCTTGACGGTCCCGCCGAACGGCGCGCTGACCGTGGTGAAGACCTTCATAGCCTCGACAATGCAGAGCGCCTGGCCGATCTCGACCGGATCGCCGACGGCGATCAGCGGCGCGGCGCCGGGGCTTGCGGACCGGTGAAGGACGCCGGCGATGGCCGAACGCACGAGCCGGTCATCCGCCTGCTCGTTTTTTTCACCCGGAGCCACCGTGGCAGAGGCTTGCGGCCCGCCCGATGCTGGCTCGTCTCCGGAAGCGGCCGGCTGCAAGGGATTGCGAATGACGACGGTCGTGCCCGCCTCACTGACCGTCAGTTCCGAGACACGCGAGCGACCGACGAAATCGAGAAGCGACTTGATCTTTTCCAGATCCATAGTTTTCCCCAAGGGCACGGCAGAACCGGCATGTGGCGCAGCGGCCAACCCTCCGGTCCGATTGGGAAAACCTTACACAGCATTGCGATTGATGGGGGCAGACAAACTTTCAATACCGATGCCGCCGATCATGTCGCATCACGCCCGACATGACTCCAGGTCCAAATGCAGCCAGCGACATTGGCAGAGGATCAATCTGACCCATCTCAACCTGCCGCATAGCCGATACGCCAGCCGGTCATCGCATAGGCCTGGCGGACGGCGCATCAAGCTTCGAGATCAACAGGCAGCTATTGGACCGAACAAGCGCCCGAGCAACAGGCTTCGTTCAACTCACCATCGGCAAGAAACGACACATATTGTTTTTGCGCCTTGGCGTTTCAGCCTGAGGAGCGGCGAATCGCTTCCAAACGGAGAACAATACTCATCGCTCCTACAGGAAATACTTATAGGCATTTTCCTCAAGTTCCTTCAAAATCTGGAGCGTTCCGTCTTTTTGACCGAGTCCCGGAAGGAGGATATCAAGCCTGTGGCGGGCTGAGATTGCATAGTTGGTCGCCCCCACGACGCAGGCGATCCGGGCAAAGCAGGCTTCTTCCGTCAGCTCCGGCCTCGCCATTCGAATGGCCTTCGCGTAGGCGCGCGTGGATTCATCATAAGCCTTGTGACGCAGGCGGTAGGAGAGCTCTGTCGGTTCGCTCTCGACCCGCCATTGGAAGCGCAGGAACGCCTCCCCCTCCTCGGTAACGACGAGCTCCTGCAATGGCGCGACGAAGCTCGCCAGAAGCTCCGGCAGCCCGCCGCCTGCGGCCGTCACAGCGGCAAGCCGCTCAAGGCGCATCGCACCAATCTTGCCGGCCGTTTGGAGATATATCTCCTCGTGCAGTCTCTCTTTGCTACCGAAATAGTAAGTGAGCAGAGCATTCGATACGCCCACCTTTTCGCTGATCATCTTGAAACTGGTGCCCGCATAGCCGTGCTCGGCAAAGAGATCGCGGGCCACCCTCAGGATCGTTTCGCGCGCGTCGCTCTGCCCTTCCGGCCGTCCCGGAAGCTTTCTCGGTTTTCGCACGCAGTTCCTCTCCAGGTCTGGACTGAACGAAGGCGCGCGGCCGCGCCCCAATCAGATCAATCCTGTACTAAATATTATCGAGGCGGTCCAACATACCTTCGATGTCTGCCGAATGAACCACATTGCCATATTTCTGGCCGATGTCGAAAAGGTTTGCTTCATGCGGCCCGAGCGCCCGGTCGCCCACGCAATCCCTCGGCACGACCGGCAGGATGCCGCCCTGCATGGCATCGAGAACGCTCGCCCGGATGCAGCCGGACGTCACGCAGCCGCAGACGACGAGGCTGCGGATACCGCGCATGGCAAGCCAGCCCATCAGCCCTGTGGAGGCAAAGCCTGAAGGTTGCTGCTTGCGCACGACCAATTCGCCGGCAAGCGGCGCGAGTTCCGGGACGATGGCGCTTGCCGGATTGGTTTCGGTCAGCGCCAGAAGGCTCGGCACCTTCTGCGAAAAGAGGGTCGCGTCCGACCCGTCTTCCGCAAAGACGATGCGAGTATGGGCGATCGGCAAGCCTCGCGCCCTGAAGAGCGCGAGAACCGGAACGGTAGCCTTGATCGCCTCCGCAATGTTGCCGCCGCCGAAAGCATTCGGGTCCGCGAAACCGTTGACGAAATCAACGATGAGAAGGGCCACAGGACCCTTCTCATCGGCAACGGCACCGAAGCCTTGCTTCGAATAGACCTCGAGTTCGCTCACGAGAGCTTGTGCAAGACGACCTTGCCCTCTTCCACCACGGTGCGGTCACCGACCTTCACCGTGCAATTGCGCATCGGGATGTCGATATGGCAGGCGCTGGTGCGCGATCCGCCGGCCTCGTTGTTCGGCCCCGTCGAGAACAGGAAGTTACCGGCGAAGGCGCGGGCATCCATGCCGATCGTCTGTTCTCGGTCGTAGAATCCGAGCGTCGACCAGTGGGCCTTCGTTTGCGTGCCCCAGCCGATATGGGAGATGGCATAGACCTCCGGATCGTCGAAGCTCTCCATATACTCCTTGAGGAGCGCCGCATCCACGCCGCCGGCGATTTCCGTGATGAAGCCGTTCTTGACGGTCAGGCGGATCGGGCCGTTCACGTAGCATTTCTGAGGCAGCAGGATGTCGCCGGTGTCGATGACGATCGTGCCGTTGCTTGAGCCCTCATTAGCGAAGGTCGCGCAGAAGCCCGAGGGCCAGTGGTCCCAGCGGCCGGGCTCGTCGACGAAGCCCCACTCCTTGGTGACCGGGAAATCGCCGATGCCGAAGGTCACGTCCGTGCCGGCCTTCGACGTGACGCGCATCGTCTTGGCCGACGTCAGAATCGCGGTGGCGTTCTCGACCAGCTCCTTGTCGGAGGCCTGCGGCAGCATGCGCAGCAGGATTTCCGGCGGCTCGACGGCAAGGAGGATCTTCGTGCCGCTCTCGAGGATTTCCACCTGCTCGTTGGAGAAGAGCAGCGTCATCAGGTCGAGCACCATGTCGGAGGATTTCAGCATGGCGAGCGCAGGAGCATTGCCGGTGAGCGGCGTATCGCCGAGATAGGCGAGCAGGTCGCGCGAGAGCGCCTTCTCGCCATTCTTCGGCAGCATGTCGAGCCGGTTGACGACGGCGCCCATCTTCTCGGTGGCGACGAGCGCCGTGCGCAGCGTCTGTTCGTGGGTCATCGGGCCGGTGAGGATCGTCACGCTCTGTCCGGCTTCGAGTTTGGAAAGGCCGAGAACGTGTTCCCAGGCGGCTACCATCTGTGCGTCACTTACGGGCATCTCATGTCTCCTTGGCGGTTGAAAAGGGTCAGGCGCGCGCGAAGAATTCGCGACACAGGCGGAAGAAGATTTCGGGCGTATCCCACGGGATCATGTGCCCGGCTTCGGGGATCCGGTGGATCTCGAGCTTCGGAGCAAGCGCGGCGATTTCGGCCTGCTCCTCGGGGGTGATGAGCGGGCTCTGGCCACCGATCATCAGATGCGTCGGAACCTCGAGCTTCGGCAGCTCGCTGTGAATATCGTCCTCCAGCACGTCGATGCGAAAGTCGATGATCGCGCGCGGGTCACAGGTATGAATCCACTCGACGCGCAGCGCCAACTGGTCGTCGCGCCAGCGCGGGAAATACGGTCGCATGTCTTCGACCGTCATGTCGCCGCGCGCACCTGCGGAAATCTGGTCGGTGAACCATTCATGCGTCGCGCCATGGCCACGCTGGCCGGGGCCGGTGATCGGGGGATCGATGATCATCAGCTTTTTCGGCGTCGCGCCGTAGCGGGTGACGGCGACGGGGGCGATGCGTCCGCCCATCGAATGGCCGAGGAGATGGTAGTTCTCAAGGCCCATGACAGCAGCGAAGGCGGCCGCGTCGGCGGCCATGGCATTGATCGAATAGTCGAGCGCCGGGCCGGCCTCGGAAAGGCCCCGACCGCGCATATCGAGCACGTAGACGTCGAAATCCTTGCCGAGTTCGTCGGCAAACTCCGCCCAGGTGATGGCGGGACTGGTGATGCCGGGCAGCACCAGCATCTGCGGTCCCTTCCCGCCGAAATGCAGGTAGTGCTGGCGGATATCGTTGGCGCGCACCAAGCCGCCGGAGATGAAGGTGGTCATCTGGTCTCTCCTCAGTATTTGCCGCTCAGGAGGGCGCCGGCGCCCGGCACCTCGGTGGGCAGATCGAGCGCCTTCAGCATCGCAAAGGTAGTGGCGATGGAAGCCGTAAGCACGGGCTTACCGGTTAGCTTTTCGACGGCCGGGACCGCATCGAGCGAGGGCATCTGCACGCAGGCCGACAGCACGATCGCGTCCACATCGCCGTAGTCCATGCCGGCGACGATGCCAGGAAGCCCAGACGGATCGAGCCGGCCGACGGCGAGATTGTCGGCCACTTCGAGTGCCCGATGATCGACGACGGTGATTCCTTCGTTCTCGATATAGTCGACTACGAGTTGCGTCAGCGGCTTCATGTAGGGGGCGACGAGCGCGATTTTCTTCGCGCCAAGGACATGGAGCGCATCGACCAGAGCGCCGGCGCTGGTGACGACGGGAGCGGCCGCACCGTTCGCCGCCGTGACACCCGCCAGCCGCTCCTGCGACACGCGATGATAGCCGTGCCCCATGCTCATGATGGCAACGAGGCAGGCATAGCCGAGCACATCCACCTCGGCATCCGAGAGTTCGAGCGCGCAGCGATCGCTGTCGCCGTCCATTCTGGAGAGCTCTTCCTTGCTCACCTTCTTCATGCGCATGCGCGCGGAGTGGAACGTGAACTTTTCCCCGCCGAACGCGGCGCGGCGATTCAGCATGGCGGGGATCTCCGTCTCCATCGTCGTGTTCGACGAGGGCACGATCTGACCGATGCGATAGGTTTTCGTCATGGATTGCTCCTCCTAGCGTGCGGAGACGGCCTGCGTGCCGTCATATTCATAGACCCAGTCGGCCCTCATGCCGGTGGTGCGCGGGGCGACGATCGAGCGGATCCGGTATTCGAGATCGCGCTTCATCTGGGCGATGGCGGATGGCAGGTGGTAGGTCTCGCCGCGCTTGCGGGATTCGAGCTGCACGCGGCTGGTGCGGGGACGCCGCAGCGCGTCATAGGTGGCGATCGCCGCCTTGATATCGCTGCCTGCGGCCTGCAAGGCCTCGGCCAGAACATAGCCGTCCTCGATCGCCATCGCGGCCCCCTGCGAGAGGAAGGGCAGCATGGGGTGGGCGGCATCGCCGAGCAGCGTCACCCGCCCGCCGTCCCAGGAGGGCATCGGATTTCGGTCGAACAGACCCCAGCGGTAGACGTCGGTCACCTTGGAGAAGAGCTTCTTCAAATCCGCATGCCAGTCCTGATAGGTGGCAAGCATCTCGTCACGTGACGCCCGGACGTTCCAGCCTTCGGAGACCCATTGCGGCGCCTCCTGCACGGCGACGATGTTCACCATGGTCCCGCCGCGCACATAATAGGTCACGACGTGGCCGTTCGGGCCCATCCAGAGCGAATTGTAGGGCTCGACATAGGGCATGGGCTCGCCGACCGGCACAAGCGCCCGGTAGCACATATGCCCTGTCCAGCGCGGCTCCTCGCAGCCGAAGATCCTGTCACGAACGACGGAGCGCACTCCATCCGCCCCGATCACGAGATCTGCCGGCTTGGTGCGTCCATCCGCGAAGGTCAGCGTGACACCCGACGCATCCTGGGTGCAATCCGTGAGTTCCGCTCCGAAGGTGACGGAGGAGGCCGGCAATTCGCGGACGAAAAGATCGAGCAGGTCGGCGCGGTGGATCTGCAGGTAGGGCGCGCCATAGTACTCGATGAAACCCTTGTCGAAGGGGAGCAGGAAATTCTCCCGGCCCGACTTCCAGTGCCGGCCACGCGAGCCCTTCGGCTGGAATGCCACCTTGGTCAGCCGGTCGTAGAGGCCGAGCGCACGGATTATCTTGACGGCATTCGGCGTCATCTGCACGCCCGCACCGATCTCGCCGAAGGCTTGGGCACGTTCGTAGATGTGGGGATCGAAACCCCGCTTTCTCAAGCTGACGGCAAGCGCAGCGCCACCAATACCGCCACCGACGATGGCAATCTTCAATTTCTCAGTCATGATCTTTCCTTGGATATCTCGGGCGGGTCAGGTGCTCGGCGGCACCCGACCCAGGACTCGAAGACGCGTCATGTTCGCCACCGCGACAGCCGTCTTTCGAGTGGTGCGAAAGTCACTTTCTCCACCAGCTGCATGAGGATGCAGAAGATGATCGCGCAGGCGATCGCGTCTCTCATGCGCAGGATATGGAAGTAGTGGTAGATGCGCGCACCGACGCCATCCGGCTGCGTCAGCGCCTCCACGAAGATCACGATCTTCCAGGAAAGCGCGAAGGAGAAGCGGGCGGCCGTGAGGAGCGCCGGAACCAGTTGCGGTACCATCACCTCGCGGAAATGGCGGGCGGGCGGGATGTGGTAGATCTTCGCCATCTCGTCGAGCGACCGGTCGCGGGCCTGCGTGGAGGTGCGGACCGTATTGACGACGAAGGGGATGACCGCAAGCACGAGAGCGATGTAACCGGCAAGTTCGCCCGTCCCGACCGCAAGGCTCGCGAAGATGATGTAGACGGGATCGGGAACGGCGAGCGCCAGCGCGATCAGCGGAGCGAAAAAGGCTTCCGCCTTGCGGTTGAGGCCGATGGCGATGCCGACCGCCGTACCAATGAGCGTCGCCGTCACGAAGGCGAGGAGCAACCGCTTCCAGGTGAGCAGCATGTCGATATAGAACTGCTCGCGGGAGAGCGCACCGACCATTGATTTCCAGGTGTCCTGAATGGAGGGTACCCAAGGCCGGTTGTAGGCGGCGATGACCTGCCAGACGACGAGGAGGACGGCGATGGCGATGATCGTGCCGATCAGTCTCGTCCGGCGCTGGACCGTGTTATGGTGGCGAAGTTGGTCGGCATCGAGCGTCGCCGTACCAAATGCGCTGGAGGTGATGGCCATCACGCCCCCCTCCCCGCATCGCCGGCAAGCCCCCACGGCGTCAGGACCTTTTCGATGAGCTCGGCCTCGATCTCGCCGATCTTCGGGTCCTCGTAACGTCGCGGCCTTGCGAGCGGCACCTGGTAATCCATGAAGACCGAGGACGGGCCGCGGCTCAAGACGATGATGCGGTCGGCGAGATAGACGGCTTCCCGCAGCGAGTGTGTGACGAAGACGATGGTCTGCCCGGTCTCGGCCCAGATATTGGAGAGCTCATGGCGCAGCGTGCGCGCCGTCACCTCGTCGAGGGTCGCGAGCGGCTCGTCCATCAGCACGTAGGCCGGCTGCACGAGGAGCGCACGGGCAATCGAGACACGCTGGCGCTGGCCGCCGGAAAGCTGCATCGGCCAGGAATCCTTGAAGCGGGAAATCTGAAGAATCCCCAGCATCCGGTCGATATCGGCGTTCCAGCGCTCGTGCGGGATGTCCGTGGAGGCGAGAACAAGTTCCAGATTCTGCCGCACCGTTCGCCAGGGCAGCAATCGATGCGCCTGGAAGACATAACCGAGCCGCGGATCGACATGGTCGGCACCATAGAGCGTCTTGCCCTCGACAGCGACCGAGCCGACGGTCGGCGGCAACAACCCGGAAATCGCGTTCAGCATGGTGGACTTGCCGCAGCCGGACGGTCCGACGATCGCGACGAACTCGCCGCGCTTGACCTCAAACGTATGATCGCGGATCGCCTCCTGCTCCCCGTAGCGCACGCCCATCTTCTCGACGGACAGAACGACGTCGCCGACGACGGAGACTCTTATGGGTTCGGGTCGATAGTTCATTCGAGTCTCCATCAGTTGTCGCCGCGCCAGCGAAAGGAGCGGCGCTCTGCCGGACGCAGCAGGCCATACTCCGCGATGATCACCACGGCCATGAACACGAGAAGCCAGAGATGGATCTGCGTGATCAGGAAGTAGTTCCAGGCGTTGGAGAACTGGACGCCGAAGCCGAGCTTGGCCGCGCCGAAGATCTCGACGGCGACGATGACTTTCCAGGCAAGGGCGTGAATGTTCCGGATGGCCGCGAACATGTACGGCATGACGAAGGGAAGAAGCACGTGACGGGCATGGCGGACAGCACCGAAGCGATAAATCCGCGCCATGCCGTCGAGTTCCTTGTCCGCACTCTTGAGCCCGTTCAACAGGCCCACGGTGAGATAGGGAAACGTAATGAACGCAACGACGATGACATTGCCATATTCCGCCCCGCGAAAGAGCGACAGCGCGACGATGGCGGCGATCGCCGACGGAGTTCTGAGCCCGATCGTCACATAGGTGTCGAGTATATGCGTCCAGAGCAGGCTGCGATGCATGGCAAGCGCCGCAAGGGTGCCGAGCAGAAGGCCCGCGAGAAGCCCGCCATAGACGCGCGCCATCGTCGTTCCGACATGGATCCAGGTCGCGGGATCTGCGAGGAAGGCTGGAAGCGCTGCGAAAACCACCAGCGGATCGCCGATAAAAGTCGTATGGCGCGCGGCCAGGAACCACAGCGGAACGAGAAGACAGACGGCGGTCAGCGACCAGCCGATATTCGGATATTTGGACATGGTCTTTCCAAAGAAAAAGGCAGGTCGATGATGCGGGGTCAGGCGGGCGGGGCACAAGGCCCGCCCGGGATGGCCTTACGGCTTGGGCCCGATCAGCTCTTCCAGCGTCACTAGCGTTTTTTCCGGAACCTCGTCGAGGACGACACCCTCGTCGGCTACCGTCTGGAGATAAGCATTGGCCTTGACCAGGATTTCCGGCGTCCATTCGGACGTGAAATAATCGTAGGTCTTCGCGTTGGCTGCGAGCTGGTCGAGCACTTCCGGCGAACTGACGCCGAGGCGCTTGGCGATGTAGGGTTCCTTCAGGATGGCGTAATCTGACTTGCGGATCATATCGATCGATTCCTCGATCGCGGCCCGGAAACCATAGGCCAGCTTCGGGTTTTCCGTCAGCCACTTGCTCGATGAGGCGAAGATCCCGATCCACGGCGAAAAGCCGTCGCCGGTCGCTTTGTACCCTTCCGTGCCTTGCAGGATGAAGTGGCCCTTCGTCGCAACCATGCCGGCGGAGATGTGCGGCTCGAAATTGAGCATAGCCTCGATGCTGCCCGCTTCCAGCATGGGAACGAGCGCGGCAGGGCCAGCCTGCTGGAGATCGAACTCCTTGGTCAGATCGAAGCCGTCCGTCTTCTGCACCAGTTGGCGCAGATAGGTGGTTGTGCCGGATTCCATACCGAAATGCCCGACGCGCTTGCCCTTCAGGTCGGCGACGGTCTTTGCCTCGCTCTTGCCCGAGGCAACGATCCCCAGATAGAGATTGCCATAGGGCAGGAAGCCGTGAATGTCGAAGCCTTCGGCACGGGCCGTCGCGGCGCCAACGGCGTCTTCGTCATTGGAGATGTCATACTCCCCCATCAGGAAGGCCTGGAAGCCGCCGCCCATGGCGAGGAAGTCGACATTGGCCTTGAAGCCATGCTTCTCGTCGAGCTTGTTTTCCAGCATCACCATGAGCGGAACGCCGCCCACGGAGCCTTCGACGGCGTGAATCTTGACGGTGGGCAGACCCTGCGCCGATACGAGGTTGGCACAGGCAAGCATCGCGCCAGCCGCAACGGCTGTCGCCAGAATGGATTTGAACATCTTTGTTCCCCTTTGTTTTATGCGAAGCTCGTGCGATCGAGCTTACTATATAACCATACAATTAATTTTTGGGCTGTCAACTTGACTTTGATCAGGTGGCGTCGATCACGATGCGTTCTGGCCTGGAGCCACCGCCGGCCGGCGCCGCGAAGATGCGGTCGAATACGCCAAGGCGGCTCCAGCGGATGAGGCGTTATAGAGCGTCTTGTGCGGCCCTATTCCTTTGGCGGCTGGATGACAGCTATTGTAGGGCCTTCGTTGAAGCGATCAGTAGAAAAGAAAATATGCCGAGACCGAAACTTCATAGCGACGAGTTCATTCTGGATACCGCACTAAGCATCCTTCTTCGGAAAGGTCCGTCGGCCTTTACCCTTTCCGATGTTGCGGAGGCGGTCGGCATCTCGCGGGCTGCACTGATCCAGCGGTTCAAGGACAAGGCGACGCTGCACCAGAAGGTCATGGAGCGCAGCACGCAGGAGGTACGCGACTATTTCGCGAGCGCGAGCCCCAAAAAGGGCCTCGATCCGCTGTGGGCAATGCTCAAGGACCTCATCGCCGGTATGGGTAGCGGTGCCGGAACGGAAGGCTATCTCCTTTTATTGTGGGGTGACGTTCAGGAGCCCTCGCTTCGCGCACTTGCGGCAGAGCGGAACAGGCTGGTCCTGAAAGCTATCGAGGCGCGACTGCCCGCCGGGCCGCATCCGCCCGAGCAAACGGCCGGCCTGATTCAGACCGTCATCCAGGGGGCCTGCATGCAGTGGCTTGTTGAGCCGGAAGGCACGCTGGCGGCCTTCATGACCGGGCGGACCCGTATGCTTTTATCCATTCTCTATCCCGACCATGTGTTTAGGTAACACCATATGGAGGGTTGTTTATAACAGTCGTGTCGGTTATTTATAAGCGATGAGCCGCGATACCATCGGGCCCGCAGACCGGAACGACGATCATGCCTATATGAGAACCAAGCCCTTTAGAGGTCGACCGGCAAAAAACACCGCCCGCGCCAACCCTGGCGTTAAACCTAACGGCGGCTGAATTCGATGCGTTGAACGCTGGCAGCGAGTCGCACGTCGCATATCGCGATTTGTTCTGCCCCCACACGGACCTGCCGCTCGCCTTGCGCAAGTGGTCCGAAGCCCGGGGCGTCCAGTTGCGGAGCCTCCGGAAAATTACGCATGAGCACGGCAGCCGGTCGCAGAAAGTGCTTTTCGGCGTGCATGATGGCTATGCGGTTGAAAGCGTCCTGATCCGCCGCCATGACGGACACACCGCCTGTATTTCGTCACAGGTCGGATGTGCCTTCGCCTGCCAGTTCTGCGCGTCCGGCCAAGCGGGCCTCAAGCGTAACCTTTTGGCGGGCGAGATCGTCGAACAGGTCGTTCAGCTCGGACCGAAGGTCAACCGGATCGTTTTCATGGGCATCGGAGAGCCTTTGAACAACTACGAGCAGGTAATGAGGGCAATCCGTATCCTGCGCGACCGGCGGGGGATGAATTTCCCAACCACGGGGATCACGCTTTCGACCATCGGCATACCGAAAGCCCTAGCGCGATTGCGCGAAGAGCATCTGGCGATCAACCTGACCGTATCGCTGCACGCGACAACACAGGACGTTCGCAACCGTCTCATTCCCGGATCGCGCAAGCACGACATCAACGAAGTCATTGCCCGCGCGTCGTCATGGGCGGAACGGCATAACCGCATCGTTACCTTCGTCTATCTGGTCCTTCCCGGCATCAACGACACGCTTGCTGATGCGAAACGGCTTGCAAGGCTTATGTCCGACCGAAAGGCGCGCGTGAACCTCATGCGCTGGAATCCCGTTGAGGGTATAGCGCTTGATCGAACAAGTGACCGCAGCCTTGGGCTTTTTCGTGAGGTACTGGATCGCGCCGGCGTGCCCGTCGCGGTGCGGGATACACAGGGACGGGATGTTTCGGCGGCATGTGGTCAGCTCTGGTTGCGCGACCTGCGCGGCATCCGGGCCAGGAAAAAGGCCGCATAGCAGGAGCGTGGGACGCGGCGTCAAGAGATCATGCGAACGATGCCTTCCTGCCAAGTGAAACTCCGCTCGGATCGTGCATTCCTCTCACGTTCCTGATCCAGACGCTTTCGTGGTCAGCGGACCGCCAAACATATGTTGTTGGCGCCGATGCGCCCGTGGACTTGCTGTATCTCGCATTCGTCGACGCCATAATCCGTGCCCTTGCGCATCGGTGCCGGCTTGGCTCGCTTTGACCTCACAGGCCGGTGAACGGTGAGATGACGGCAGGCCGCAAACACCAAATCAAAATTACTATTGTAAAAAATAATATACATATGTAATCGTAGGCTCGCGGGCCTCGACAATCGGTCGATGCTCGCGCCAAGCCTTTTCATCATTCAGGCGGGAGGAGTCCGTCTGTTCCAAGGGAGGTCACCATGAAGAAACTTTCCGTGCTGCTGGCGTGCGCCGCGCTTGCTCTGCCGTTTTCGGTTTCGGCCCAGGACGCAATCGGAACCACCAAGAAGGACAGCTACCGCTTCGTCATCGTGCCGAAGGTCGTGCATCCGTGGTTCGACAAGGTGAACGAAGGCGCGCAGGCCGCCGCGGCGGCTATCAAGGCGCAGACCGGCTCCAGCGTCGAGGTCATCTATTCGGCGCCGCAGTCCGCCGATGTCGTCCAGCAGAACCAGATCATCGACAGCGCGCTTGCGACCCAGCCCGACGGCCTTGCGCTGGACCTGCTCGATCCCTCGGGCAACCGCGCCTCGCTCGAGGAAGCGCAGAACCAGAAGATCCCGCTCGTGATCTTCGATTCCGTTCCGCCGGAAGGCATGGCGATCCCCTATATCGGCTCGGATTTCTGCGAGCAGGCAAAGATCGCGGCGCGCCGTCTCGTCGAGGTTCTCGGCGGTGAGGGGGAAGTCGCCATCATGCAGGGCGTACCGACCGCGCCGAACCATTCGATCCGCGCCGAGTGCCATCGCCAGGTCTTCGCCGAGCATCCGGGCATCAAGGTCGTTGCCGAAGGCATCGACAACGACAGCATCGAGACGGCGCAGCAGCAGGCGGCCGCCATCATGCAGGCGAACCCCAACCTCAAGGGCTGGGTCGCGTCCGACGCCGCCGGCCCGATCGGCATCGGTCAGGCGATCGTCGAAGCCGGCAAACAGGGCAAGGTCACGCTCGTCGGCCTCGACAACCTGCCGGAAATGCTCGACATGATCCGCGACGGCGTCGCCGACAGCTCCTCGGCCTCGCAGCCGGAACTGCAGGGCTACTGGTCGGTCATGCTGCTGTGGGCGCAGGCGACAGGCGCCAAGGTGCCGGGCTACCTCGACACCGGCAACGCCTTCCTCACCAAGGAAAACGTGGACGGCTGATCCGGCACGACCGGATTGTCGCAAGGCGCGGGGATCTTTCCCGCGCCTCTTCATCCCACTGTGACGCGAGGTGCCCTATGGCCTATCTCGAAACCCACGGCCTTGGCCGGGATTTTCCCGGCGTGACCGCCCTCGACAAGGTCGACCTGTCGATCGAACTCGGCCGCACGCACATTCTCGCCGGCGAGAACGGTGCCGGCAAATCCACCCTCGTCAAGATCCTCACCGGCACCGACCGGGCCTCACGCGGCACGGTGCTGATCGATGGCCGGGATCCGGCGGAAGACACGAGCCTCTACAAGAACGTCGCCTATGTTCCGCAGGAGCTCAATCTCTTCCCGCAGATGAGCGTTGCCGAGAACCTCTTCATGCCCTTCAGCCGGACGGGGCATGGTGGTCTTCTCGTCGATCGCGGCGCCCTCGTCGAGGAAGCGAGAAGTTATCTCGATCGCTTCGGCATCGAGGCCGATCCGCGCGAGCTGGTGGCCAATATCTCGGTTTCCGACCAGCAGCTGCTTCAGATCGCCCGCGCCTGCACCAACGCCAGCATGAAGGTCCTCATCCTCGACGAGCCGACGTCGTCGCTGACGCGCGTCGAGGTGGACCGCGTCTTCAAGGTCATCCGCGGCCTGCTCGACCGCGACCACGCCATCGTCTTCATCAGCCACAAGATGGACGAGGTCTTCGCCATCGGCGACGACTACACGGTGCTGCGCAACGGCGAGAAGGTCGAGAGCGGCCGGATTGCGGACATCACCGAGGCCGACCTGATCCGCGCCATGTCCGGCCGCGATGTCGCCTTCGACGAGCATTTCCGCCCGAAGGGGCCCGTTACCGACACCATCATGGAGGTGCGCGGCCTTTCCGGCCCCCGCTTCCAGGATGTCAGCTTCGAGCTGCGCCGCGGCGAGATCCTCGGCTTTGCCGGGCTCGTCGGCGCCGGCCGCTCGGAGGTCATGCAGACGATCTTCGGCTTCCTGAAGGCCAAGGCCGGGACGGTGACGGTCGACGGCAGGCCCTGGACGCTCAACGACACCTCCGCCTCGGTCGACGGCGGCATGCTGTATCTTTCCGAGGAGCGCAAGCACCACGGCATCTTCCCGCTCCTGTCCTTGCGCGAGAATATCGGCATCTCCATCCTCTCGCTGACGAAGGGATCCTTCGGCATCAGCAGCGGGCGCGAGCGCGAGGCGGTGCAGAAGATCATCGACGACTACGGCATCCGCACGTCGGGCATGAGCAAGCGCATCTCGCAGCTTTCCGGCGGCAACCAGCAGAAGGCCATCATCGGCCGGGCGATGGCGACACGGCCGCGCGTGCTGATCTTCGACGAGCCCACCAAGGGCATCGACATCCGCACCAAGACCGAGATCTACAGGATCATGAAGGGCCTTGCCGAGGAAGGCGTCGGCGTCATCCTCGTTTCCTCGGAGCTCGACGAGCTGAAGAAATGCGCAAGCCGCATCGTCACGATGCACCACGGCCGCATCACCGGCGCGTTCGATACCGCCGAAACCAGCAATGAAACACTCGTAGGTGCCATCTTCGGCACGGAGGCGAAAGCCGATGCAAAGTAAACCCCTCGCGCTCCTGACACGTAGCCCGCTTGCCGGCGTTTTCGTCGCCCTCGCCGTCATCTTCGTGCTGTCGGCGCTGATCTCTCCCTATTTCCTCACACCTTACAACCTTTCGGTCATCGCGCGCGGGCTTGCCTTCGTCGGCCTCATCACCATCGCGCAGTCCATGCTGATGGTGCTCGGCGAACTCGACCTGTCCCTCGGCGTCATCGGCGGTCTCTGCGGCGTCATCTCCGGTATCCTGATGGTCCGGCTCGGCGTGGAGCCCTATTCGGCCATGCTGCTCGCCATCCTGCTCGGCGCCTGCCTCGGCTTCCTGAACGGCCTGCTGGTGACAGTGCTGAGGCTCCATTCGCTGGTGCTGACCATCGGCACGGCCGGCATCTTCGGCGGCGCCAACCTCGTGCTGACGCGCGGCGTCGCCATCACCGGCATCCCGCGTGACGTGCAGTATCTCGGCCGCGGGGATTTCCTCGGCATGCCGGTGCCCTTCGTCATCATGCTGGTCGCGCTCGCCATCGCCACCTTCGTCATGCTCAAGACGCCCTTTGGCCGCTACATGTACGCAATCGGCAACAACCAGGCCGGCGCCCGCATGCTCGGCATCAAGGTCGACAAGATCCGCCTCCTCGTTTTCGTCGCCGCCGGCGCGATTGCCGCGCTCGCCGGTGTCCTGATGGTCGCCCGTCTCGGCACCGCCCAGCCCTCGATCGGCGAGACCTGGGTGCTGGCGCCCATCGCCGCCTCGGTCATCGGCGGTGTCGCCACGACCGGCGGCATCGGCAGCCCCATCGGCGCGATCTTCGGGGCTGGCATCATCGCCATCATAGAAAACATCATCGTGCTCTTCGGCGTCTCGCCCTACTGGCAGGGCATCGTCTCGGGCGCGATCGTCGTGCTCGCCATCTCCTTCGACGCCATTTCCCGCCGTTATCTGCGCCGCGACGCCTGACAGCCGGCCGCATCGATCTGACGAAAGACAAGAGAATGAACCAGGAAGTCAAAACCAAGAAGCTGATCAACACGCCGGAAAACATTATCTCGGAGATGATCGAGGGCATGGTGGGCGCCCATCCCGACATGCTGCGCGTGGAAGGGGAAACCGGACGGGCGGTCGTCGCCGTGGACGGCCCGCGCGACGGCAAGGTCGGCATCGTCGTCGGCGGCGGTTCGGGCCATGAGCCGGCCTTTGCCGGCTATGTCGGCCGCGGCCTTGCCGATGCCGCGGCCGTCGGCAATGTCTTTGCCTCTCCCTCGCCGGCGCATATCGTCGAGGCCGCCCGCGCCGCCGATGGCGGCGTCGGCGTGCTGATGCTCTATGGCAATTATACCGGTGACGTGCTGAACTTCACCATGGCGGCCGAGGAGCTGGAGCAGGCGGGCATTCCCGTGCGCCACGTCGCCGTTGCCGATGACGTTGCCTCGGCGCCGATCGAGCGCAAGTCCGAGCGCCGCGGCATTGCCGGCGACTTCTTCGTCTTCAAGGTCGCCGGCGCCGCCGCCGATCTCGGCGAGCCGCTCGCCCGGGTCGAGGCGCTTGCCCTGGCCGCAAACGACGCGACCCGCTCCATCGGCGTCGCGCTCAGCCCGTGCTCGCTGCCGCAGACCGGCAAGCCGAACTTCACCATCGGCGACGAGGACATGGAAATCGGAATGGGCCTGCACGGCGAGCCCGGCATCCGCCGCCAGAAGCTCGCCCCCGCGGACGCGGTGACCGACGAACTGATGGACGCCATCCTCGCGGAGCTCGACCTCAGGGCGGGTTCCCGGGTCGCCGTCCTCGTCAACGGCCTCGGCGCCACCTCGCAGATCGAGCTCTATGTCATCTTCCGGCGCGTCAAGCAGCGGCTGGATGCGCTCGGCATCGACATCCACGCCTCCTGGGTCGGCGAATATGCGACCTCCCTGGAAATGGCCGGCGCCTCGGTAACGCTGATGAAGCTCGACGACACGCTGCAGGCTTTGCTGGACCACCCCTGCCGCACGCCGGCCCTCGTCGTCGGCGCCTTCGAGAGGACCGACGCTTCCACGCGCAGCCGCAAGGCTGTCAAGGCCGCTGAAAGCACGGCGGCCGCACCGGAAAAGCCGCGCGAACTCCTCACCGAAGGCGATGTGACGCCGGCGATCTTCAAGGCGATGATGCATACCGTGGGCGAGCAGATCATCGCTGAGAAGAACTGGCTTTCCGAGCTCGACGGCGTGATCGGCGACGGTGACCACGGCGTGACGATGGAAATCGGCTGGAAGGCCGTCCAGCACGCGCTGGAAGACACGCAGGACGACGAGACGATCGAAGGGATCTGCAAGCGCATGGCGAAGGCGTTCCTCGATGCGGTCGGCGCTTCTTCGGGACCGCTCTATGCCACGGCCTTCCTGCGCGCCGGCACGGCCGTCAGCCATCGGCTCAATCTCGACGGCGCCGGCATGGCCGAATGGCTGAGCGCCGCCTGCCAGGGCATTCGCGATCGCGGCCGGGCGGAGCCGGGCGACAAGACGATGATCGACGCATGGGTGCCGGCGGTCGAGGCGGCTCAGAAGAGCGCCAGGAACGGCGATTCGGTCATCGAGGTACTGGTTGCCGCCCGCGACGGCGGCGAGAAGGGCATGAAGGCGACGGCAGCGCTGGAATCGCGCCGCGGCCGCTCCGCCAAGCTCGGCGAGCGCTCCGTCGGCCATATCGACCCCGGCGCGGCCTCAACCTTCGTCACGCTGCGCGCGATGGCGGCAGCCCTGCAGAAAGCGCTTGGCTGATAGAGGCCTCAGCGCGGGCCTTGCAGCAGGGCCCGCGCCACGCCTTCATTGGTGACGAGCCGGTTGACATAGCCGGCGCGCAGGATCGCCCGGATGATCGGGATCTTGCGGATGCCGCCGGAAACGAGCACTGAAATCGGCTTGAGCTTCAGCTTGTCCGGCGGAAGCGCGATGATCGAATCGTTGAGGAAATGATCGATCGTCTGGCCGCGGGCATCCAGGAACCATCCCATGAACTCGCCGACCGCGCCGCGCTTCAGCACCGTGTCGAGATTGTCCTTCACCACGCGGATCTGCGTCAGCGAGGTATCCTGGGCAAGCGCCCCGCAGGAGACGATGCCGATATCGGCGATCTCCGTGCGCGCCAGCACGTCCGTCAGCTCGTCGTTGAGCAGCAGCGCGTTGCGGCTTTCCGGATTGGCGCAGTAGATCGGCGCCGTCAGATAGTGACATTCCACGCCGAGCGCCCGGGCGAAGGCCGTGGCGACTTCGAACGTGTTGGTGGCAGAACCGCTGGTGACGCCGCCGGTCAGGCCCACGACCCAGCTTTGCGACCGCGGCCGCGCCCGCAGGCTGCGCACGGCAAAGCTCAGGGTGCGCCCCGAGCCGATGCCGACCCCCATGTCGCGCCCCTCGATCAGGTTGCTCGCCAGTGTCCCGGCCGCCTCGCCGATCACCCGCTTCTGTTCGAGATAGTCGTCGAGGTCCGGCACCACAACAGCCTCGACGAGGCCGTAGCGGGCGGAGACCTTTTCCGCAAGCTCGATGCAGTCGGTCAGCGGCAGGCTGACATTGACCTGAACACTGCCGGAGTCGCGCACCTGGCCGATGATCTTGTTGACCTTCAGTCGCGTGATGTTCATGCGCTGGGCGATTTCCTGCTGGGTCTGGCCGCCGATGAAATAGAGCCATGCCACGCGGGCGCGCTCCAGCTCCTCGTCGAAAACACCCCAATCGTCACTCATATGGCGCTCGTCCCTCGTGTATCGGCTTCGATACGTCAAGTCATGCGGGATGGGCAACCTTCCAGCAAGCCAAAGCGCGCTTTTAGTCCAACAGGTCGCGATGAGTATTTAACGACTTAGGATCTTGCCGCTATTTCATGATGGCCATGAAAATTATCCCTGTCGCAGTCGCGGTGAACTGCCGATCTGACTCCACCGCTACAGCGGCAAGACCGCTCGCCGCTGTGCGCTTGATTGCAAGCTGTGGTGGGGTCGCATTACAGCTTCCGATTGCCGCATGCCTCGATCAGCTGTCGGAATTTGAGGCGGCCTCCGCTTCCTTCAGCGCCTCGGCGCATTCCTCGCAGCATACCTCGACGGTCTTGCCGCCGAGTTTGACGCTGATGGCGTCATGGCCGAGCTCGCAGTCGCAGGCAGCGCATGTGGTCTTCTTCATCGGATGATCCTCCAATTGGCACATCCCCTTCGGGACACGGTCATATGAGCACCCGGGGCATCGGAAGCGCTGTCGGATTCTTTAGCGATTCAACGGGGTCGAAGCCTGACGGCGCGCTGGAAATCTCCAGGCGTCTGCCCATAAGCCTGACGGAATGAGGCCGTGAAGTGGCTGTGACTCGAGAAGCCGAGATCCAGCCCCAGTGCAGTCAGGTCGTCGTACTTGCCGAGAAGATCGAGCGCCCGGGCCAGCCGCAGTCGCAGTTGGTAGCGATAAAGCGGTATAGCCTCGACCTGCTGGAACACCTGCGTCAGATAGACGGGCGAGACGCCGACCTCGGTGGCGATTTCCGCAAGCGTCCAGCGCCGGCTCAGATCGGATGAGAGCACCAGCTTCGCCCGGTCGACGAGTTTCTGCCGGCCGGTCGTGGCTGCCGCCACATGCGACGTTCTTTCGCCGAGCGAGCGACGCACGAGCGTCAATGCCAGCGTTTCCGCCTCCAAGGTCTCGGCCGCCTTCTGGCGCAATCCGTGGCGAAGAAGGGCGACGAGCGCCTGCGCGCGAGGATCGACGCGGCGGCGCTGGCGACGGAAGCCAAAGAGTTCGCCGGTCTGGATCTGGTCGCGAGGTGCGAGCTCGGCAAGCAGGGCGTCGTCGACGGAAAGATCAATGCAGGCATCACCCCCGTCGACGGGATGGCTGATCTGATAGCCTTGGCCGGCGTTGAAGAACAGCATTTGGTTGGCTTCGGCCACCGTGTCGTTGCGTCCGACATGCCGCACGAAGACGCCACGATAGGGATAAACGAGGCTGGTCTTGTGGGCACATTCCTCGCCGCTCCGATGGCGGCATGCTCCATTGCAGACAATGTCGCGGATTGTGACGGTGTCCGTCTTCAAAAGCAGCGCTGTCGAGAATTGCGACATCGTCGTTCCCGGAAGATCCTTAATTCCCATGGTTATAGTTCAGTCCCGGCGGTATGTATGCACGTCGCTTCTGGTCTGATGGCGCGACAGGCCAATATCTTTGAGTTGGGCATCCGAAAGTTCGGACACGGAATTTAGGTCCCGCCGCTGCCTGTGCTTATGCCTCATCCAGCGGTAGAAATGAACAAGCAACCCCGCGATACGTGATTGCGCGCTCCTCGGTACCGCACCACTGCGGCCGTGGCGCGGAATGATTGAACCCTGCATGGCATCTCTCCGCCGTTGGTTTCGATGGAGACAATTGATCACCGGGTCAAATTATTGGCTGTCAGTTTATTTAGCGATCAGCGGCGGGATTAACCGCCTTCGAGAATAAAGGGGCGGTCGCGCGCGCCCTTCAGCCATGCCGTCGCCCGAGCGTGAGTGCCACCATCTTCAACGAACCTTCGTCTTTGAGCTCAAGCCAACTTCGCGAAGCGGGCGGCGAGAAAGTCGATGAACAGTCTCACTCTCATGGGAACCTGCCGACCGAAGGCGTGGAGTGCATGAACGGGGAGGCTCGGGAGGGGAAGATCGGACAGGATCGCTACCAGCTGACCGGCGGCAAGTTCCTCGGCGACTGCTATGCGAAGGAGATGAACGATGCCGGCGCCTTTTAGTGCCGCGAGCTTCAAGGCACCGCCATCATTGGTGTCGAGCGGCTTTCGCGATCAGTTCGACACCAACGTTCTCGGTGTGCTGCTCACGACCCGGGAAGCCCTTGGCCGCTTTGGGCCGAGAGGCGGCAGCGTAATCAACATCAGCACCACCTCCAGCATCAATCCATCGCCGAATTCCACGATTTACGCAGCGAGCAAGGCCGCAGTGGATACGATCACGCTGGCACTTGCTCAGGAATTGGGACCACGCGGCATCCGCGTTAACGCAATCGCGCCGGGCGGTACCGAGACCGAGGGCACGCGCGCCAACGGCGTCGTCGGCAGCGACGTGGAAAAGCAGATCGTCGCCGCAACGCCGCTGCGGCGCTTTGGCCAACCCGATGACATTGCACGCGTCGCCGTCTTCCTATCTTCGGACCAATCGGCATGGGTGACGGGCGCGCGCATCACAGTCTCCGGCGGCTTCCGGTAGGTGTATTCGCCTCGCATCGCTGATCCAGACGTTCGCCGTCACCGAATACACGGGTGCCTCAGCCACTTCCGCGCTAGTCACCCCGCTTTTCGCCGCTACCGGAGACCGCCGGAGACTAGGGTGCCGAACACTGCCCCGCCCAATCCCATACCAAGCGCGGCGGCAATGCCGTTTCGCCGGGAGGTCGTCATGGCGATTTCGAAACGACAACGAAGCTCGGCCCCGGGCCTATCGCTCCGATCGGAAGCACGCCGAGAATGCCGAGGAAGCGATCGATGGGCGCGCGGTCAACGGTCCGCATCATTCATCCACCGCTGGCTGGCCGAGTACCTTGCGAAGCAGTCTCGCGAGTTGGTCCTGCTCATCGGCGGTAAGCTTGGCCGATGCATTCCTGGCGAACTCGAAGGATTGCTCGAACGCGGCATTGAGCGCATCGCCGGCGGGCGTGCGCGTGAGCTGGCGAGATCGCCGGTCCTTGGGGCTGGCGTGCCGTTTTATCAGCTTGCGAGCCTCTAGCCGCCTGACGATCTGGGTGATGTTGGACGCATCGCAGCCAAGTTCGTCGGCAAGGTCTCGCATTCCTCGTGGCCTGCTGATCCTACCAAGGACGCACGCCTGCGCCACCGTCATGTCATGTTGCGCCGCCGCGATCTCGTAGGCGCGGTCATAGGCGTCGACAAAGTCGAACATCGCGCGCTCGGCATCGGAGGACGGAGTAACGGGACCGGATGGGATAGCCATGGCGTCATTCTATCCATAGTTACTTGATTCACTCAAGATAGGTATTGGCCAGGACAGACTCGGGGACAGCTTGTCCTTCTTGACGCGGCGGGCAGCGCGGACGAGCGGCGCAACGCCGCTTCGCACAAGGTACTTGATTCAATCAAGCAGTTGTGCCAGCGTAATGCTTGATCCACTCAAGCATTATGGAGACCCATTGCATGAGCACCCTGTTCGATCCCATCGCCCTCGGAAACCTGCAACTGCCGAACCGCCTGTTCATGGCGCCCATGACCCGGAGCCGGGCATCTGCCGAAGGGGTCGTATCGGCGCTCACGGCCGAGTATTACGCGCAGCGGGCCGGCGCGGGCCTCATCATCAGCGAGAGCATCCAGCCAAGCGTCATCGGGCAGGGATACATCAACACGCCGGGCCTTCATTCGGCCGACCAGATCGAGGCATGGCGGGTCGTCACCGACGCGGTTCATGCCAGGGGCGGCCGCATCTTCGCGCAACTGACGCATACCGGCCGCATCGGACATCCCAGCCTTTATCCGGATAAGGCTCTGCCGCTCGCGCCGTCGGCGATCGCGTCCGGCGAGAAGCTGTTTACCGGCGAAGGGCTGCTCGATCATCCCGTGCCGCGCGAGATGAATGCCGACGACATCCGGACGACGATCGGCGATTTCGCCGCTGCGGCGCGCAACGCCATCGAGGCGGGCTTCGACGGCGTGGAACTCCACGGCGCGAACGGCTATCTCATCCATCAGTTCCTCGCCGACAACACCAACACCCGCACCGACGACTATGGCGGGTCGATAGAGAACCGCATCCGCTTCGCTATCGAGGTGGCCGCCGCGGTTGCGAGCGCCATCGGCGCGGAGCGCACCGGCATTCGGCTTTCGCCGGCAAGCCCCTTCAACAACATCGTCGAGAGCGATCCTGCGCCGGTCTACCTCGCCTTGCTGGAAAGCCTCGCCAGGCAGAAGCTCGCCTATGTGCATCTGGTCGAGGTCGGCGACCGGGAACTGACGAGGAAGCAGCGCGCCGGCTGGCCCGGCACGTTCATCCTCAACCCGCATCCGGCGCCCGACGCTTTTCCCGCGACGCCCGAGACGGCCGCAGAGGCACTGGAGTCCGGGGTTGCCGATGCCGTCGCCCTTGCCACGGCATGGCTTGCAAATCCCGACCTCGACGCCCGTATCCGCGCAGGCGGGCCGTTCAACACGCCCGATCCGGCGACGTTCTACGGCGGCGACCACACCGGTTACACGGATTATCCTGCGCTCAGCCAGAGGGAAGTCGCATGACCCGCACCGTTCTGATCACAGGCGCTCGCGGCAAGACCGGCCGTGAGGTGGCGCGGCAACTGGCCACCGAGCCTGATGTCGAGGTCAGGGCAGGGTCATCCCGGCCCGAAAACACTGGGTCGGGGGGCGCCGCCGTTCGATCGGTCAGGTTCGATTGGCAGGACGCAGAGACCTGGCGCGACGCGATCGCGGGCATCGATGCGGTCTATCTCATGCGGCCCGACCTTCCGGAGGCCCCGCAAATGGTTGCCGAACTGGTCGAGTTCACCCCGGACAGCCATGTGGTGCTCGTGTCGGAACAGGGTGCGGAGAAGCTTGGAGACGACCACTGGGTCCGGCGCGTCGAGAATGCGGTCACCGGGAAAGCCGGGTCATGGACAATTCTGCGGCCATCCTGGTTCCAACAGAATTTCATCGACCCCCGGTTCTATCGGGATGCCATCCGGCGCGATCGAACCCTGAGCATGCCCTCGGGCGGCGCGCCGATCGCCTGGGTGGATACGCGGGATATTGCGGGAGTCGCGGTACGGGCGCTCCTCGACCCGGACACCCACCGCGGCCGGCACTACACCATCACCGGCCCCGAAGGCGTAACGATCCCGGAGGTCGCGGAACTGCTGTCAGCCGCATTGGAGGCGACGGTAACTGCCGTCGAGCAACCGCTCGCCGATGCCCTTTATGGTCTGGACCCGTGGATAGCCGGCGTTCTCGATGACCTGTACAGGCGGGTGAAGGTGGGTGATTTCGGCGGGCTCTCCCGGACCGTCGAAACGATTGCCGGCCGCAAGCCGACCTCGCTGAAAGAGTTCATCCGAGAACATCGATCCGAATGGCTGCAGCACGGCTCGAAGGCGGCGAGGTAGATCATGCGTACAATCGTTGTCGATGCGAGGCGGGGAAACAAGGTGAACGTCGCCATCCTCGGCCGTCCGCATGAAGCCACGATTCTCGAACACGCATCCTTTGATCCGGAAAGGCTGAGGCTCTCCTGAGCGCCTGGCGCGGTGACCAGCGTCCAATTTTGCCCCCCACCTGTTTCGTCTGACCATCCGTCTTTTGCTGGCAGATGTGCCGTGGCGCTGAACGTCCTTCCTTCTTCGGTACGATAAATAGTAAATATTTTCTATAAATTTAATCAAATTTTGCGATGCTGGAACGACATCGAAACGCATGTCGAGCATGGAACGATAATGAGCGAATATAATAATGCCCTTTCAAGCACCGCCCGCTTCTACGCCCTCAGGCTGAAGCCAGGCCAGGACGTCGTCGAGGAACTGCGGGCGTTCGTCAACGCGAACAATCTGAAGGCGGTCTCGATCGTTTCGGTTGTCGGAAGCCTGACCAAGGCTCTGCTGCGTTACGCCAACACGGGCGTATGGAGCGAGGTCAGCGGCCATTTCGAAATCGTTTCCCTCGTCGGGACGATCGACGAGAAGGGCGAGCATCTGCACATATCGCTGTCCGACCGCACGGGAAAGACGATCGGTGCGCATTTCGGCCCAGGATCGTCCGTTTACACCACGGCCGAAATCACGCTTGCGGAATTTTCCGACCTCTCCTTCCGAAGGGAACTGTGCCCCCAATCGGGCTGGGAAGAGCTGGTCGTGGAAGGCCGGAGAAAAGGCTGACAGCCTGGGGTTCAACCGCGCAGCCGCGGCCGTCGCCTGCGGAGCGCCATCATCGGGGGATACGATGACCACTGAAGCAAAGAGCAAATATCTGGATACGAAAGTGCTGGCGCTGATCGCCGTGGCGATCGTCGTCAACATCGTCGGCGGGCAGGTGAACGATCTGTTGCGCCTGCCGATCTTCCTGGATTCGATCGGCACGATCCTTGTGGCGGTTCTCGCCGGGCCGGTGGCCGGGGGCGTGACAGGTGTCCTCACCAATCTCATCATCGGCCTGCTATTCGCGCCAGTGGCGGCCGCTTTCGCACCGGTGGCGCTCGTCATCGGTGTCGTCGCGGGCCTCCTTGCGCGCGCCGGCTGGTTCAAGACCGTCTGGCAGGCAGCGCTTTCCGGCGTCGTCATCGCAGCCGCACTGACGATCGTCGCCGTGCCGATTCGCATCTACCTGTTCGGCGGCGTCACGGGTTCCGGTGCCGATTTCTTTGTCGCCTATCTTTCCAGCGTCGGCCAAACCCTTTTCAGCTCCGTGGCGCTCACGGTGTTTGGATCGAACGTCGCTGACAAGGTCTTGTCCGCGCTGCTGGTCTGGGGATTGGTGCGCCAGTTGCCCGAACGCCTGACGGCGGGCTACGACTATCTGCACTACAGCCGCGCGACCTGATGCAGGCTTTTTCCTTTCATAGCCCGGGGAAGAGCCGTCTTCACCGGGCCCATCCGATCACCAAGCTGCTACTGGTCGCCTTCTGCATCACGACGTCGTTCGTGACGCCCTGGCCTTTTCTCTGGCCCCTGACCCTTGCCCTTCTCGCCGCGGGCGCCGTTTCAGGCATCGGCCGCCTCGTCGCCGGCCGGTATATCGTCCTCTCCCTGCCCTTCACCTTCGCGGTCTTCGCCTTTCACGGGCTGATCATGCCGCGCCCGGATTTCCGTCCGCTCGTCAGTTGGCTTGCCTACAGTCCCGCCGGGATCGAGCATGCCGCCATCATCGGCGGGCGGATCTCCGTGATGCTGGCGGCCTCCATGCTCTTCGTGGCGACGACCCATCCTGCGGCGCTGCTGCGGGCTTTCGATGCCGCCCGCTGGCCGCCAGCCCTCTCCTTCCTGCTGGCCAGCCCCCTGCTGCTGCTCGACCAGTTCGCGGCACGCACACGGGCGATCCGCGAAGCCCAGCAAGCACGCGGGCTCGAGATCGGCGGTTCGCTCGTCGCACGCATCCGCGCGTTGCACATCCTGCTCGTTCCCCTGCTGACCCTGGCACTCAGCGACGCGCAGGAAAGGGCGCATGTTCTCACGGCAAGGGGCTTTCGGGCCCTGCCCTACCGCACTGTCATCCACCCGCCTGACGACAGCGCCCCGGAGCGGTTGCTCCGCATCGCCCTCACAGGCGCGATGATCCTCGAAATCGTCTATGTGATCCTGCGATGATCGACGTTCGGAACCTTCACTTCGCGCACGGCGAAAGAACCGTGCTGAAGAACCTCTCGCTCATTGTCCGGACAGGTGAGCGCATCGCCATTCTGGGGGCAAACGGATCGGGTAAGTCGACCCTCGGCCAATTGCTCGCCGGATGGTTGACACCGAACGGCGGATCGGTGCTCTGGCACGACCGCCCGTGGCGCGACCATTCGATTCTCGAGCGAACTGCCACCGTCCAGCTCATCGGCCAGATACCCGCCCAGCATCTTTCCGGGCGCGCCTTCACGGTCCAGGAGGAGATCGCCTTCGGCCCGGAAAACCTCGGCCTGCCCGCAGCCGAGATCATCGCGCGGCGGGACCGCGTGCTCGCTGCGTGCCGGCTCGAGGCGCTGGCGGAGCGCGATCCGTTCACGTTGTCGGGCGGCGAGCAGCAGCGGCTGGTGATCGCCGCATGCCTCGCCCTCGAGCCGTCCCTGCTCATCCTGGACGAGCCCTTCACCAATCTCGACCCCGAGGCGCGCGCGCATCTCGCCGGCATTCTTCCCGAGCTCGGGGAGACCACAACCCTCATCCTGCTCGACACGAATCCCGACAACGCGCTCGCAAGCGCCGATAGGATCCTCCTGCTGCGGGACGGACAGATCGCGCTCGACGGCGATCCACGCACCGTGCTTCTGGATCCTGCCTGCGCCGACGTCCTCGGCCTTCCGGCGATCGCACGCGCCTTCCAGCGGCTGAGCAGACGCGCGCTGGCGGACCTGCCGCTGACGTTGCCGGAAGCCGCGGTCCTGCTGAAGGACGCCGAACCATGCTGAGGCTCGAAGGCCTTTCCTTTGCCTATCCGGCGCAGGCCCCGCTCTTTGCGAGGCTGAACGCCCATGTCGGGCCCGGCCAGGTTCTGGCAGTCGTCGGACGCAACGGTGCGGGCAAGAGCACGCTGCTGCGGCTCCTGAACGGCCTGCTGCGCCCGGACGCGGGGCAGATACGGATTCGCGGCCGCTCGACGTCCGGCCTCAAGGTCCATGAGATCGCACGCGATGTCGGCACGTTGTTCCAGACACCGGAACAGCAGCTTTTCGCCACCCGCGTCTACGAAGAAGTGGCCTTCGGCCCAAGGCAGCTGGGGCTTGCAAACGCCGAGGTGGAGGACCGCGTCGATCTCGCCCTGCGCCGGACGTTCCTCCACCATCAGGCGCAGCGGCATCCGCTCGATCTGTCGATGGCCGAACGGCGCTTTACCGCACTTGCCTCCATTCTTGCCATGCACCCCGCCGTCCTCCTGCTGGACGAGCCGCAACGCGGCCTCGATCGCCTGTGGACCGAACGCCTGGAGGCGATCATCGCCGGCGAGAGGAAGGCTGGAAAGGCCATCGTGCTCATCTGCCACGACATGGATTTCGTCGATCGCAATGCGCAAATGGTTCTTGCCCTCGGCACTGGCGAGGCATCCGCTTGGAGCACGGAGACATTCTTTGGCGATCTGGAACTGCTGCGCCGCGCACGTGTCGACACGCCCAGCCGACTACTGCTTTCACGCTTGGAATATTAAGTAGACTTGTCCGTTACGCACATCGGCATCCTTAGTGTGCTGGCGGGCAGTCTCTGCCAGCAGGGATGCGCCGGACGGTTGCTCGGCCCTGAGAAACCCCGATGATCGCGCAGCGTCGTGCCTTCATAATCCTTCCTGAAAGGGCCTCGACGCTGGAACTCCGGCAGAGCTTCTCCACGACACTGCGCCGGCGACGCATCGCCACTCCGGGCATCCTGAGCGAATCTCCTTCAGGCCGCATCGGCACGGATAAGGCCTTCGTCCTTCAGCGCGCGCCAGAATTCGGCAGGTACCGGCCGAAAGAGATGGCTGATATTCGCCTGCACCTCCTCCGAATTCGAGCAACCGAGCGCCACGGAGGCCACGGCCGGGTGCCTCAGGGGGAACTGGATCGCAGCCGCCGCAATCGGCACTTCGAAGCTCCGGCAGACGCCCTCTATCCTGCGCGTCCGCGACAGGATTTCTTCCGAAGCCTCGCCATAGAAGTACTTGGCGTTCTTCCTCGCTCCCGTTGCCAGGATGCCGGAATTGAAGGGGGCTGCGGCGACGATCGAAATGTCGCGTTTTTCGCAGAGCGGCAGGAGATCGTCGAGCGGGCTCTGTTCCAGCAGCGTGTAGCGGCCTGCCAGCATGAAGCAGTCGAAGTCTCCGGCATCGGCAAAGCGCATAAGGATGCTGCTGTCGTTCACCCCTACGCCGACAGCCCTGACAAGACCCGCGCGGCGCAATTCGTCCAGAGCCCGGTAGCCGCCGGCCATCACCTCTGCGAACCGCTCATCAACCGCGTCGCCATGCCATCGCCGGTTGACGTCGTGGATATAGACGATGTCGATCCTGTCGAGCCCCAGGCGCTGGTGACTGTCCTCGAGCGAGCGCATCACGCCATCGTAGCTGTAGTCGTAGGCAATATCGAACGGAAGCGCACCCTCGTACATGCCGCGCGTCGTGACACCATCCCGCGCCGGTTTCAGCAGCCTGCCGACCTTCGTCGAAAGAAGATAGTCCCCGCCACGCCGACGCAGGGCATCGCCAAGCCTGCGTTCGGCAAGGCCATGGCCGTAGAAAGGCGCCACGTCGAAATAGCGAACGCCGCCGTCATAGGCCGTATCGATCGTCGTCCGGGCGACCTCGTCGGGGACGGATCGGTAGAGCCCGCCGAGAGGTGCGGCTCCCAGACCGAGCACGCAGATGTCGAGCCCGGTTCGCCCGAGCTTGCGGCGCGGCAGGGTCATGACGCCGCTCCGGGCCTTACGCCGGCCGAGCGGACGACGACGCCGGCCTGCTCCTCGCGAAGCTTGAGCACCGCCGTGACATCGAGACCGGACAAGCCGGCCTCGCCCGCATCCAGAAGCGTCTGCCGGGTCGCGGCGCCGACCGGCGTGCGGACGCCGAGCGATTCGGCGAAGGTGACGGCCAGCCGCTGGTCCTTTTCGGCGAGGCGGACCATGAAACCCGGCGTGAAGTCGTCGGCGAGCCCCTTCTTCGGCAAGGCGATGCCGAGCTGGTTGTTCCAGGCCATCGTCGTCTGCATGATGCTGCGCATCAGCTCGAAGGTGAGGCCCGCTTTCACGCCGAGCACCAGCGCCTCGGAGGTCGCGGCGAGTATCGAGGCGGCGAGAAAATTGTTGGTCAGCTTCATGGCGCTGCCCGTGCCGAGCGGCCCGCAATGGAAGAAGTCCTTGCCCATGCAATCCAGTGCGGGGCGCACGCGGGCGACGACCGTCGGATCGCCGCCCACCATCAGCGTCAGCGTTCCAGCGACCGCATGGTCCGCCGTCTTCCCCACGGGGCTGTCGATCATGTCGACGCCGCGTTCGGCGAGCGCATTGCCGACACGGCGAGTCACTTCAGGCGAAATCGTGCTCATGTCGACAAGCACGGCGCCGGGCTTCAGGACATCTGCAATGCCGCTGTCTCCGAGGATCGCGGCTTCGACATCCGGCCCGTCCGGCAGCATCGTAATGACGATATCGGCACCGTCGGCCGCTTCCCGCGCACTTGTCGCCGCAAGACCGCCGGCCGCCACATGCGCGGCCACGGCCGCAGGATCGAGATCGAAGCCACGCACGGTGAAGCCGCCGCGCAGCAGATTGGCCGCCATGGGGCGGCCCATGGTACCGAGGCCGATAAAGCCTATCGTCGTCATGGTGTGGGTTCCTGATTCTGTTTTTCTTCTGGTTATCCATCCTGCGCGAACCGGGCGGTTCGCGCAGGGCATTCGCTCAGGGTCGCAAGAAGCCGCTCAGTTCGACGGCCATTTCTCCTGCTCCCATGTCGGCAGGCCGCGGAGGTCGGAGGCATCGCTGGCGACAAACACCGCTTCCGCCGGCGTGCTGCCGGCCCGCTCGTAGGCTTCGCGCAGAAGAGGCGCCACCTTGGAGACGTTCTGCGTCACCTGCTCCCAGGTCAGCGCCTCCGGGATCAGCCCGCCTTCGACCATGAACTTCGACGTCTCCACGATCGCCCCGACATCACCGCGGGTCGGCCAGACCCAGCCGCGCGCGAAGAGGACCTCGTCGCCGACGACCTTCGCGCCCGATTCTTCATCCAGCTCCCAGTATTTGGAGACGCTCTCGGCTATCTTCGCCGGCCCGAGCTTGTTCAGGGCCTCGACCGCCTCCTGCTGCGCAGCCGCGAAGGCGACCACGAGCTTCGGGTGCTCGTCGATCAGCCTGTTCTGGCCGACCCAGAACGAGCGGTGCAGATAGTAACCATCGGGATAGAAGGCAGACTTCTTGACCGACTCCAGAAGGATGCCGGCGCCCTCGCCGGCCGGCCCCTTGTAGTGTCCCTCGGTGTAGCCGAAGGAATTGACGATACCCACCGTGCCCGCCTGCTTCTGCGCCTTCAGGAAAGCCGGATGGATGACAACCGCTGCATCGAGGCCGTCCGGAATGGTCGCGGCCTGCGCCTGCGTCGGCGTATTGACGAGCTTGATGTCGTGGGCACGCGGATCTCCGGAGCCGAGCTCATGCAGGAGAATCTGCGACAGCGCGTTGTAGGGATCGCCGCCGAGCAGCACGCCGATCGTCTTGCCCTTCAGGTCCTCGACATTGCGGATCGGCGAGTCCGCCCGGGTGGCAATGACGAAACGCAGCCGGCCCTCCCCGACGTTCAGGACCGACCAGGGCTGGCCTGCCGCAATGCCGCGGATGATCGGCGTGTTGCCCCACATGCCGAAATGCAAGTCGCCGGCGACGAAGGCCTCCACCTGCGGCAGCGCCGACGGATAGTCGCGCCAGTCGGCCGTCATCGCATAGCCGAGGTCTGCGGCATGCTTCTCGAAGAGTTTGTTGTCGATCGCATATTGCGTCACCGGCGCGTTGCCGGCAGCCCAGGGCTGGCGGCCGATGGAAACGGTGACGGGGGTCTGTGCCCTGAGGATCGCCGGCGCGGCCAGCAAGGCGAGACCTGTCGCGGAGGATGCCTGCAGGAACCTGCGGCGTGAAAACTGGCTTGAACTCGTCATGTCATGCGTCCTTTCGTGAGGGGTTGCGGGGTCATTGTCCTGCGGCGGCTTCCAGCGTCGCCGCATAGGCGGCGGCCCGGACGAGGCTCCAGATATCGTCGGCAAGCTGCTGGAATCGCGGCAGCTTGCGCACCTGCTGGGTCCGGGGACGCGGCAGGTCGATGTCGAGGATGGTGCGGATGGTGCCTGGGTGGTTGTCGAGCACGACGACGCGATCTGCGAGGAACACGGCCTCGTCGATGCCGTGCGTGATGAAGACGACGGTCCGCCGCTCCCCGCGCGGCAGATTTTCACCCCAGATGCGCAACAGTTCTTCCTGAAGCACGAGGCGCGTCTGCGCGTCGAGCGCGGCAAAGGGCTCGTCCATGAGCAGCACGGCCGGCTCGTTGGCAAGCGCCCGCGCGAACGCGCAACGCTGGCGCATGCCGCCGGAAAGCTCGTGCGGATACTTGTTCTCGGCACCCGCGAGGCCGACGAGACGGATGTAGTGGTCGACGATCCGGTTGCGCTCCGTCGCCGGCAAGGCGGACTCGGTCCTGTAGCGCGGGCCGAACTCGATGTTTTCCCGCACGGTCTTCCAGGGAAAAAGCGCATAGTCCTGGAACACCACGCCGCGATCCCGTCCCGGCCCTGCGACCGGACGGCCGTCGATCTCGATCAGGCCGCCGGAAGGGTCAGTAAGTCCCGCGATCATGTTCATGATCGTGCTCTTGCCGCTGCCGGACGGCCCGACGATGCAGAGGAACTCGCCCGGCCGGACATCGAGGGAGATATCGCTGACAGCGAGGCTCGGCGCCCCGCCCCGTGACGGTACATAGGTCTTGCTGACGTCGCGCAGCCGGATTTTCGGCGCCTCGCCGGTCTCCCCTCTCAGCGTGCTTTCCATGGCATTATCCTCTGCTGGACGGACCGCACGCCGCCATCGATGAGCAGGGCCACGAGCCCCACGCTCATCATGCAGACGACGATACGGTCGAGATCAATGCTGTAAGCGTAGAAGACGAACATCGCCTGGCCGATGCCGCCCGACGTCCCCCCGCCCGACTTGGCGCCGACGGCGAGTTCGGCGGCGATGATCGACGTCCAGGCGACGCCGAGCGCCAGCCGCGCGCCGACGAAAACATGCGACAGCGCGCCGGGCAGGACGACCGTGCGCAGGATCGTCAGCTTGCCGACGCCGAGCGAACGCGCGGCCCGCACGAGACCGGGATCGACGCCGGCGACGCCATGCACCGTATTGACGAGCATGGGGAAGAAGGCGGCATAGCCGACAAGAAAGGCGGCGGCACCGGTTCCCGTGCCGAACCACAGAATTGCAAGCGGCAGCAGCGCCATCGGCGCAATGGGACGGAAGCTCTCCACGAGCGGGTCGAGACTACGGCCGACGGCACGATAGCTTGCCATCAGGGTGCCGATGACGAGGGCGAGCGTCGCCGAGACAGCGAAGCCTACGGAAACACGGCCGAGGCTTTGCAGGAGGGCCGTCGGCAAATCACCCGTCGCCGACATGTCCCAAGCGGCGCGAAGCACGTTCAGGGGCGTCGGCATGCGGCTTCCAGGGGAGGCCGCAAGGCCGAGAACCTGCCACGCAAGCAGCAGCAGAAGCGGCAGCGCAAGGGACAGCGCGAGACGTCGGGCGATCATCGGCCCGCCTCCGGCATCGCCCAAGGCGTGAGCACCGACTGCAACAGCCGCAGCAAGGCATCCATCACGTAGCCGAGACAGCCGATCACCACGACGAAGGCCATGACCTTCGGCGTCATCAGAAGGGAACGGTACCACTCGATGGAATAGCCAAGGCCCGACGGCGCGCCGATCAGCTCCGCCGCGATCATCGCCATCCAGCCGGCCCCCATGGCCAGGCGCGCGCCGACGAGAATGCTCGGCAAGGCCGCGGGCAGGATCACATGGACGAGGACGATATGCCGTCCGACACCCATGACCCGCGCGGCGGCGACGATATTGGGCGCCACCGTGCGCACGCCGGCGATCGTATTGAGCAGAAGAGGAAAGAAGGCGCCATAGAACATGATTGCCGTCGGCAGGGTTTCGCCGATCCCGAAAATGAACAGGCCGAGCGGTATCCAGGCGATGCCGGAAATGGGACGGAGCATCTCGACGACCGGATCGACCAAGGCGAAGACGGTGCGGTTGAGGCCCATCAGGAAACCGAGTGGAATGGCAACGGCACCTGCGAGGGCGAAGCTTGCCAGCAGCCGCCTCGTCGAAACGAGAGCGCTTTCCTGGACTTCGCCGCGCGCAAGAAGATCCAATAGATTCGCCCCGACGTTCAACGGGGACGGCAGGAGGACCGGATTGGCGATCGCAACGGAACCCGCATGCCACAGAAGCCCGAAGACCGTCATCGTGACGATGTAGTGGAATGTCTTTTCGAACAGCGCGGAATGCATCGACAACCCAGACTCCAAACCCAATCTTCGGATCCGGGGCGCTCTGCGGTGCAAAACCGTGGAAATTACGCCGAATTGCCCCTATGAAACCGGTACCATCGTAGGTTCGCAGGCCGATTTGCAGAAGGGAGAAAATCCATTCATTCTAGGTTTTAGATAGAATTTATTTCTGTGGCACACATTACCGCCAGGCATGGTGTGCCTTCCGCAAACCCGTCGAGTACAGGATTGTGCGGCGGATGCGATCAAAGGGGAACGACCGGGAACGGAAGCCAGAAATACCATGAGTAACCGCAAAACACGACGAATCGGCATCCGTGATGTGGCACGGCTCGCAGGTGTCGCGCCCACGACCGTGTCGCGCGCATTGACGCTGCCCTCGATTGTTTCAGAGGAAACACGCCTGAAGATCGCCGAGGCCATCGCCAGCACCGGCTACATTCCGAACCGCGTGGCCGCCAACCTCTCGTCGAACCAGACGAAGACGATCGGCGCGGTCATTCCGACGCTCCGCAACTCGATCGCCGCGGATTTCACGGAGGGCATGGCCGAGGTGCTGCGCCGCGCGGGCTTTCAGCTTCTTCTGGGCAGCAGCGAATTCTCGCCGGAAGAGGAAGAGGCCATCGTCGTGGAGTTCATCGCCCGCCGGGTGGACGGCATCTACCTGACCGGCTCGATGCATACGGCAAGAACGCGGGAGCTCCTGCGGAGCAACCGCATCCCGACGGTGGAGATCGCCACCCTGCCGGACGATCCGATCGACATGGCCTCCGGCTTCTCGAATTTCGAGGCCGGCTACCGGATGACGCGGATGCTGGCCGAAGAGGGCTACAGAAGGGTCGCCCTGCTCACCACCTTCACCCGCGACAACGAACGCCAGTCCGAGCGGCTCGCGGGCTACCGGGTAGCCGTCGCGGAGTTCGGGCTCGATCCGGACCCCCGTCTGTTCGCGGAAGTCGAGATGAGCCTGAAGAGCGGCGGCGAGGCGCTCGCCCACCTTCTGGATGTGCGGCCGGATATCGATGCGATCTTCTGCACCGGCGACATCGTCGCCGCCGGTGTCTTGTTCGAATGCCAGCGGCGCGGCATCGACGTGCCGCGGCAGATCGCCATCGCCGGTTTCGAAGGACTGGACATTTCGGAGAACGTCGTGCCGCCGCTGACGACAGTGCGCATTCCGCGCAAGCAGATCGGCATGAAGGCGGCGGAGATGCTGCTCGACCGTATCGCCGGAAAGCCCCCTTCTCAGCCGAAGATGGACCTCGGCTTCGAGATCGTCAGGCGAGCATCGACGATACGGATGGCCGGAGCCGCCGAGGACCCATGACACAGGACATTTCCATTGCCGCCCTTTCCCTCCGCCTCGTCCGCGTGACGCCCCGGAGCATCTGGACCTTCATCGAGGCGACAAGCCGCGACGGCTGGACGGGGATCGGCGAGGCCACCCTTATCGGCCGGGAGACGCATCTCGTCGAAAGCGCCGGGCGGCTTTTGCCGCACGCCGCGTCCCGTCCGCCGGCCAAACCAGCCGGTCAGGCGGATGCTGCAATCCTTTCCGCGCTCGATCAGGCGCTTCACGACATCGACGCGAAAAGAAAGGGCCTGTCCGTCGCTGCAAGCATCGGGGACGTACGCCACGCCGCAATTCCGCTATATGCCAACATCAACCGCCGGACACATGAACGCACGCCGGAAGCCTTTGCCGAAAGCGCCCGCCGTGCGCTTCATGCCGGCTACGCCGCCGTGAAGCTGGCGCCGTTCGACGAGGTACGCCCGGATGCACCGGTTTCCGCCCTGGATGCGGGTCTCGCCCGCATCGACGCGGTGCGGCGCGTGCTGTCATCGGACCATTACCTCATGGTGGACTGCCATGAGCGGTTCACCCCGTATGTCGCTCGTGACGCCGTTTTGGAACTCGCCGGCCTCGCCGTCGCGTGGATCGAAAGCCCGATCGCCGAGACGGAGGACAATATCGGGAACATCAGGGACCTGCGGCACCTCGCCAACGAGCGCGGCGCGCGCCTTGCGGGTCTGGAAAACGCCTTCCGGCCGGGCGATTTCCGCCGTTTCGCGGATGCCGGAGCGTATGACGTGCTCATGCCGGACGTCAAATATATCGGCGGCATTTCCGGCCTCGTCGAAACGGGGAGGCTTCTATCGGAATGCGGCGTCGCCGTCTCGCCGCACAATCCGAACGGCCCGGTCTCCCATGCCGCCTCGCTCCACGCGGCAGCGCTTTTCCCGACGGTGGACAGCCTGGAGATGCAGTTCGACGAGACGGCACATTTCGACGGGCTCGTCTCGGCCGCGCTCCCTCCGGTAGTCGACGGGTTCAGCGCCATCCCGCCCGGACCGGGACTGGGCGTAACATTCAATACGGACCTGCTCGAAGACCTCACCATCTTCCACGCCGAATGGCAGGACGGGGCCATGACCGGAAGACGCGGGAATATCGATGGCTGACGTCCACATCCACGCCATCGACCGGCAGGTGCACGACATCCTCGGCGAGTCGCCCGTCTGGTCGGACGGCGAGCAGGCGCTCTACTGGGTGGATATACGGGCTCCGGCATTGCACCGCCTCGATGGAAGAAGCGGCGAAGCCCGATCCTTCGCCATGCCCGCGCTCGTCGGCGCCGTCCTGCTGGATGCACAGCCGGGCTTCGTGATTGTCGGCCTTCCCGATGGTCTCTACCGTTTCGGGCTTGCGACAGCCAGCCTCACCCTGCTCCTGCCGCTCGATCGGGCGAGCCCCGACATCCGCGTCAACGACAGCCGTACCCATGCCGGCGGCGGAATTGTCTATTCGACCATGTGGGACCACGGCGCACGCCGCGCGGGCGGCATCTTCCTTGCACGTACGGACCGGACCGGCTCGCTTACCAGCACGCCGCTCGCCACCGACATGACCGTGCCGAACGCGATCTGCTTCTCACCGGATGGCGGCACCCTCTATTTCGCCGATTCCGCCGAGGGCACGATCCATGCCGCGCGGTTCACCGGCAACCACATCGAAGCGCAGGCGACCTACGCACCGGCCAATGCCGCGCCGGGCAAGCCGGACGGCGCGACGGTGGATAGCGAGGGCTTTCTCTGGAACGCGCGCTACGGCGGCGGCTGCCTCGCCCGCTTCGCCCCGGATGGACGTCTCGATCGGGTGATCAGCCTCCCGGTCTCGCAGCCGACGTCCTGCGCCTTCGGCGGCCCCGGCCTGCGCACACTCTTCGTGACGACCGCAAGCCAAAAGCTCAGCGACAGGCAGCGGGCAGCCGAACCGCTGGCCGGCTGCCTGCTGGCGCTCGATGTCGGCGTCAGCGGCCTTCCGGAACCTTCCGTCCCGTACGTCCAGGAGAGAGCCCGACCATGAGCGAAAATCGCACCTTTCTCGGCTACAGGCGTCCGGCCGGGCGGGCGGGCATACGCAACCATCTGCTCGTCCTCGGCATAAACGGGCTCGTCGCCCCGGCGGCTCGGCGCATCGCCGCACTCCTGCCCGGCGCCAAACTCGTCACCACGCCCTATGGACGCGGCCAGCTCGGCCCCGACAAGGACATACACACCGCCCAGCTCGTCGGGCTCGGCGCCAATCCCAACGTGGGTGCGGTCGTCGTCGTCGGCGCCGACAGGCCCGCGGCGGAGGCCATCGCGCATGGCATCGCCGAACGCATCGCAAAGCCCATCGACGTGTGGACGCTGGACGACACCGGAGAAGATGCGCTCGACCTCGTGTCGCGCGCCGTTCGGAGCGGCGGACGTCTGACGCGGGATCTTTCGCGGCTCCGGCGCGAGCCGGTTCCGCTTTCGGAGCTTTTCGTCGGGATCGAATGCGGCCATTCCGACGCGACGTCCGGCATTGCCGGCAATCCGCTGGCCGGCCGGATCGCCGACCGGCTGGTGTATGCCGGCGGCACGGTGGTCGTCGGCGAAACGCTCGAATGGCTGGGCGCCGAGCATGTGCTGGCGCGGCGGGCTGGAACCGAAGCGGTCGCGGATGCGATCCGGGCTGCCGTGAAACGCCGGGAGGCCGATGTCGCCGCCCTCGGCATCGATCTCATCGGCAACAATCCGGGCGAAGAGAATATCCGCGGAGGACTGTCCTCGATCGAAGAGAAATCGCTCGGTGCCATAGCCAAGGCGGGATCGCGGCCGATCCGGGCCCTCCTCGCCCATGCCGAGCCGCCGGCTGCGCCCGGCCTCTACGTCATGGACGGCAACGGCTTCTCGCCGGAATCGATGACCGGCTTCGCCGCAGCCGGCGCTCAGGCCATGCTCTTCGTGACAGGCCCCGGCAACAGCTTCTGCAACCTCATCGCCCCGACAGTGAAGATCAGCGCCAATCCGCGCGCGGCTGCCAGACTCTCCGAGCAGATCGACCATGATGCAAGCGCACTCTTCGGGGGAGCCGGCGAATTCGAAAACCATGCCGACCGGTTGCTCGAGACCCTGATCGACGTCGCCTCCGGCACCCTTTCATGGGGCGAGATATTCGCAGAGGGCGAGGAGGCCTTCGCCCGCACCGGAGGATCGCACTGATGGCTATGAAGAAAACCCACGCGACGGCGCTACGCCTCGATGCCCGTGACAACGTCGCCACGGCGCTGGAGGACATATCCCGGCAGGCTATCGTCGAAACAGGCGGCGAGCCGATCACGCTCGCCATACGGGAGTCGATCCCGATGGGGCACAAACTCGCCCTCCGCGACATCCCGGCCGGCGCCGCCATCATCAAATATGGCGAGACCATCGGACGTGCGACGACGGCAATTGCAGCCGGCGCGCACGTGCATGTCCACAACCTGGCGAGCAATCGCGCTCGGTGAACGCAGCCGCTGAAGCTTACCGCGAACCGCCTGCGATGACTCTAGCTTTCAGGGACCGGCTTGTGGCAGGTTTCGGCAACCGTTTCAATGAAGTCGCGGGCGGCCGAATGGACCTCGTTGCGACGCCAGAACATTCCAACCTGCCATCGCATTCCGGAATGCTTGATCGTCTGCATGCCGACCGTGGCCGGATTGGCGACATTCCTCAGGCCGGACTCGTGCATCACGGCGACGCCCACTCCTTCCGCCACGAGCCGGAGCTGCACGAGGCTTTCGTTGACGTGGTGCGTGAGGCGGGGCGTGATGCCCATCGACCCCAGCAACCTGTCCACATAGCTCTCCAGGCCGGGAGCGATGCTTCGCTCCAGCCTTATGAACGGCAGGTCCCGAACCGCGGGACTTCGGATGCCCGTGACGAGATGGCCCAGCACCTTCGGATAGATGAAGATCAGCCGGTCCTCGGCGATCAGATGCGCTTCGAGATCGTGGGAGCCGGGCCAGCGCGCGAAAGCCACGTCCAGTTGTCTGGCGCGTACCATCTGCATCTGCAACTCCGACGTCAGGACATGAATGCCGAGATGCACGTCGGGATGATCGCATCGATACGCCGAAATCGCCTTCGTCATGATATCGATGGCCGAAGGCGTGCAGCCGATCGACAAGCGCCTTGCCTCTCCGCGGGCAATGCGCACGCCGCTCTTCCAAACCCTGCTCATGTCGTGGATCGCGGGGGCGATCTCGCCCAGGAAACGCTCCCCGAACGCGGTAAGCACCGTCCCCTGTCGCGAGCGCGAAAACAGCCGTTCACCCAGGACGTCTTCGAGCCTCTGGATCTGCTTGGTCAGGGTCGGCTGGGATATCCCGAGTTGCGCCGCCGCCCTGCCATAGCTGCATAATTCGCCGAGCTTGACGAACGAACGCAGCATGTCGAGGCTCATCGGCGACGAACCGGCGGCAGAAGCCTCCCCTTCATCAAACTTGGAGAGCCAGGTATGGGCATCGGGGCGGGCGAGCCATTCCTGTCCCAACGGAGAAGCATGCTGGACCGCGGCAACCTTGTTTGCTTGGTCCAGTTGAACCGGCAGCAGCACACTGCCTCTGGGTGCGCTCAATCCGAAGCTGGGAGGAAGTTCCGACACGCGCGAACCCAAAAAATCTAGTAATTCTATGCTTATAGTAATAAAAAAATTTTGCAGCAGAGAACGGAAAACCCTCTCAATTCTCCCACGGGAATGAGAACAGAATTCTAAATTTTCTCCGATTCAGGAGTGGCTGCCTCCTTTTGGCGCCCGAAACCGGCCGCCGTCATTCGAAAAGTTATCAGCCAGGCAAAGTCATTTCGATAGGCGGTGTTCTTCGAACGGCCGCATAGTGAGACCCACGTTTTGGCCGGCGGCGCGCGCAGATCGGCGCCGCCATTGGATCAGGAGCAGGGTCATGCATTTTGGTGGGAATAAGAGGTCGCGCCTGCGGAGCGCGTTTTGCGCGGTCACGGCGCTCATGGCGCTGCCCGTTGCCGCCTGGTCGCAGGATCTCCCGGCCGCCGCCGAGATCGTGGAGGCCTTCGCCTTTGCCGACGTAAAGTGGGCCGGGCCGGAAACGCCGGTGAAGGCCGAGCCCGGCAAGACGCTGGTGATCGTCGCGCTGACGATGAACTCCGTCTCCAACCAGCGGGTGGCGGCCGGCATCCAGGAGGCCGCGGCCAAGCTCGGCTGGCAGACGACGCTCGTCAACTCCGAGGGGAACATCGACAAGTTCGCCGCCGGCATCGATACCGCCGTGACGACCGGAGCGGACGGGATCGCCCTCATGGGAACCCTCTACGTGCCCCAGGCGCTCGAACGGGCGCGCGAGGCCGCAATCCCGATCGTGGGGTCGATCGACACGACGGAAAACCCGTTCTTCGCACAGGGCTACTACGCCCATATGGTGGCGGAACGCGGGGTCGAGATCGGTGCCGCCGCAGCCGCCCAGCTCGTCGTCGATCTCGGCGCCGAAACGCCGGTCGCCCTTTTTGCCGCGGCGCCCGGCGACCCCTTGGGAGACCTTCTGGTCCAGGGCGCCAAGCAGGTGCTGGAAGGGGCAGGAAACCCGATCCTGGCCGAACTGTCCCTGGAGTTCCCGGAGCTCGGGACGGGCACCATCGGGCAGAAGGCCGTCGCCGCCGTGCAGGCCAATCCGCAGATCGGGGCGTTCTGGGTCTCCTGGGATGCGCCGGCCTCGGAAATCGTCACCGCCTTCCGCAATGCCGGCATCGACCTTCCCGTCTATTCGACCTACGGCGATCCGCAGAACATCGATTTCATCCGCAACGGCCAGCTTCAGAAGGCCGACGTCCTGATCCCGCTCGAATGGGCCGGCTATGCGGTGGTTGACAATTTCGTGCGTATCTTCGCCGGCCAGCCATTGGCGGCCGATGCGCCGGACGGCGTGCCGATCAAGCTTCTCAATACCCAAAATCTCGATGCCGTGCTGCCGGAGGGAAGCACGGAATGGGACGGCGGCTTCGACTTCCGAACCCGCTATGAAACCCTCTGGGGGCTCGGCAGTTGATCGAGCGCGCAAGCCAAGCCCCTGCCGCGGGAGCCGGCTCTCCGGTTCCTGTCCGGCAAGGCATGGATCTGGCGGGCGTCGTGATGCGGTTCGGCGCGTCGCACGCGTTGGACGATGCCAGCCTGTCGGTGCCTGCCGGGCGCGTCACCGCGCTCGTGGGAGAGAACGGCTCCGGCAAGTCCACCCTCGTCAAGGTCCTGGCCGGCATCAACGCCCCGGCTGCGGGCAAGCTGACGCTTTTCGGCAGGCAAGTCGCCCTGCCGCTTGACCCCGAGCGCGCATATGCCGCCGGCATCCGCATCCTTCATCAGGACCTGGGTCTTATCCATGACGCGACCGTCGCCGAGAACATCGTGCTCGGCGTCGGTTACGGCGTGGGGATGTTCGGCCGGATTTCGGCCCGGCACCTGCGGCTCGCCGCCGGCGAGGCCCTGGCCGCCATCGGCGCCGACGTCGATCCCGACAGCCTCGTCGGCGAACTGTCCCTGCGGGATCGCACTTTCGTGGCGCTTGCCCGTCTCCTCGCGTCGGACCGGGGCGGACCGGACACCAATCGCCTGCTCATCCTGGACGAGCCGACGGCCGCCCTCGGCCCCGAGGACGCGGCGGCCGTCCACAAGGTGATCAGAAACGCGGCGGCGGCAGGCTCGGCGGTGCTTCTGATCTCCCATCATCTCGGCGAGGTGATCGCGCTTTCCGACGAGGTGGCGGTCCTGCGCCGCGGCCGGTCGATCGCCCAGGACGCGGCCACGGACCATACCGCAGCAAGTCTTGCGGCCCTGATGCTCGGCCGGGCCCACGCGCCGGTGCCTGGCCGCACGCCGCGCAGAAGGGACGGTGCAGAGAGGCTTGGCGAGGTTCTTGCCCTCGACGCCCTGGCGGGCGGCAAGCTCCGGTCGACGGACCTGTCGCTGCGTGCCGGCGAGGTGCTGGGGGTGAGCGGCGAGCGGTCGTCCGGCCCCGGTGACCTGGCGGCCATCCTGTCCGGCCGCCTGAAGCCCGAGGCGGGCCGCCTGCGGCTGGATGGCCGTGTCCTGCCTCACACGCGGCTTGCCGGAGCCGGAGTCGCGTTCGTGCCCGAGGACCGGCAGCGGCTCGGCATCCTGCCCGACTTCTCGATCGGCGAGAACGTGGCGCTGAGCAATCTGCGGCGGCGGCAGGCCCCGCGCTTCCTGCCCTTCCTGTCGCGCCATGCGAACCGGATCGCCGCCGAATGGATCTCCCGTCTCGACGTGAGGCCTGCGGACCCCTCGGCCATCGTCGGGCGCCTGTCCGGAGGCAATCAACAGAAGGTCGCGCTCGCACGTGCCCTGGAGCTTGCCCCCCGCGTGCTGGTGCTGGACGAACCGACCCAGGGCATCGATGTCGGGGCGCAGGCGATCATCCGCGCCGAGGTCGTCGCCTTCGCGCGCGCCGGCGGGGCGGTGCTGCTGATATCGACCAACCACGAGGAGCTGCTGGCGCTCTGCGATCGCATCCTGATCTTCGAACACGGACGGATCGTCAGGCATTTGGCGGGCGCGGAGTTCGACCGTGCCGCCCTCATCGACGTCGGCAGGCCCGCCGCCGAAGCCGCCGCGTCTTCGTCGCCCCGTCATTTCCAACAGGTCGAAACATGCCAATGATCTCCGGACACGCCGCCGCCCGCGAGCGGGCCATCAACGATCTTGCGATCCGGCTGTCCCTGGTCGTCGTCCTCGTGCTGCTGGTCGCCTTGTTTTCCATCCTGCGGCCGGAGCATTTCCCGACACTGCGCAATTTCGCGGCGATCATCACCCAGCAGGGGATACTCGTCCTCGCCGCGATCGCGGTGACCGTCACCCTGACCGTGAACGAATACGATCTCTCGGTGGGCGGGGTCATCGGCATCGTGGCGGTCTCGGCCGCATGGATGTTCGGCGAGGGCTATTCCGCGGCGGCGGTCATTCCCTTCGCGATCGGGCTTGCCCTGCTCGTCGGGGCGCTGAACGCCGTTCTCGTGGTGGGTGCCGGCATCACGTCCTTCATTGCCACCCTCGCCGTTTCGATGCTGCTTTCGGGCTTCGCCCTGATGCTGACCGGCGGTGCGCAGCTCTACCGCGGCATTCCGGTCTGGCTCAATGCGATCACCGGAACCAGGCTGCTGGGCGTTCCGTCGCTCGCCTATATCCTCCTCGGCGTCACCGCCGCGGCGTTCTATCTCATCGAGATGACGCCGGCCGGCCGCTATCTGCGGGCCACCGGCAGCGGCCGCGCCGCCGCCGAGCTGAACGGCCTGCGCACCCGGCGCCACGTCGTGGCGGCGTTCCTGGCGGGGTCGCTCGTCTCCGGACTCGCCGGGATCCTCTTCGTGGCCAACAACGGCGCCGTGGCCGCGGCGGCAGGGCAGAACTACACCCTGCCCGCCTATGCCGCCGCCTTCCTGGGCGCGACCGCCATCCGCCCGGTGCGCTTCAACGTGTTCGGTTCGGTGGTCGCCGTGCTCCTGCTGTCGGTCGGAACCTCGGGCCTCACCATGATCGGCGCGCCCATATGGGTGCCCGCCGTCTTCAACGCCTGCGCGCTTCTCTTCGCGCTCGTCTTCTCGCGGTGGCTACGAAGCCGCACCTAACCTCCGTTTCGCCGAAAAGGCCGTTCCATGACAAGACAGATCCAGCTTGCCGCCTTCATGAACGCCGGTCCGATGGGGACCACCGGGTGGCGGCATCCCGATGCCGATCCGGGTTTCCTGAAGGCCTCCTACTACCGCAAGGCCGCGCGCATCCTCGAAGAGGCCTGCTTCGACCTCGCCTTCATTCCCGATGCGCTTTCCGTGCCGCGCTCGCTGGGGAACTCCTACCGTCCGGCGGTCGAATGGGGTTCGGGAACGCCCCGGCTCGATCCCCTCGTCGCGCTCGGCGTCATGGCGGGCGTGACCGAGCATCTCGGCCTCGCGGCGACGATTTCGACGGGCTACAACGAGCCCTTCAACGTCGCCCGCGCGCTTGCGACCTTCGACCATCTGACGGATGGCCGCGCGGGGTGGAACATCGTCACCTCCTTCCAGGACGCCGAGGCGCAGAACTACGGCCAGCCGAGACTGCCCCCGCGCGACGACCGCTATGCCCGGGCAGAGGAGGTCGTCGAGGCGGCGACAAGGCTCTGGGACAGTTGGGAGGACGACACGCTGATCCAGGACAAGGAGAGCGGGCATTTCGGCCATCCCGAAAAGGTCCATTCCGTCGATTTCGAAGGAAAATACGTCCGCACGCAAGGGCCGCTTTCCGTGCCGCGCCCGCCGCAGGGCTACCCGCTGCTGATCCAGGCCGGCGCGTCGCCCCGCGGACGCGACTTCGCGGCCCGCTGGGCGGACGTGATCTTTTCGAGCAACGAGTCGCTCGACTCCGCTGTTGCGTTCTATTCGGACATCAAGTCGCGCGCGGCCGCCTTCGGCCGCGATCCCGACCAGGTGAAGATCCTTTGCGCCGCGACGGTGGTGGTCGGGGAAACAGACGAGGCGGCGCAGGCCAAGCACGCGGCCTTCGCCGAGCTGGTCCATCCGCTTGCCGGGCTGTCGCGGCTCGCCTATCACGTGAATGTCGACCTGACGAAATACGACCTCGACGGCCCTCTGCCCTCCCTCGAGGAGGTGGGCGTGCAGGGACACTACGAGGAGGTCGTCGAATTCGCCCGGCGCACCAACAAGACCGTGCGCGAAATCGGCCGCTGGTACGGCGCGCGGACCGAGGGCGACATGGTCGGCTCGCCCGGGACCATCGCTGACAACATGGAACTGTGGGTGGAGCGCGGCGCGGCGGACGGCTTCATGGTCCAGGCCACCCACCTGCCCGGAGCCTTCGAGGAATTTGCCGCGCTCGTCGTGCCGGAGCTCCAGCGCCGGGGACTGCACAAGACCTCCTATTCCGGCAGCACGGCGCGCGAGAATCTCGGCCTGAAGCGGCCGGAACGGGGCGAATGGAAAAACCGTGCGCTTCCGCGCAACGGCGGCGAGGCGTGAGGCGGATGGGGAACACGATCCTGCCCGAACATCCCTTGGTCGATGCGGGATGGCTCCGTCGCCATCGGGACGACGTGATCCTGCTCGACGCCTCGGTCGAACGCCGCGAGGGGCCGGAGGGTACGACGCTGTTCGGGCGCGGGCACGGGATTTTCGCGAAGGCCCATATTCCGGGCGCCCGTTTCGCCGATCTGTTCGACGGTTTTTCCGATCCGGAGGCTCCCTTCGCCTTTACCGTTCCGCGGCCGGAGCAGATCGAGGCCGCCGCGCGGGCGGCCGGCATCGACAATGACAGCGATGTCGTCGTCTATGACCAGCTCGGCGACGCATGGGCCGCCCGCATATGGTTCGTGCTGCGCGCATACGGGTTCGAAAGGGTGCGGGTGCTCGGCGGCGGTCTTGCGGCCTGGCAGGCCGCGGGCGGAGAGGTGGAGACGGGTGCCGCCGCACCGGTCTCCGCAGGCAGTTTCCGAGCCGCACCGAGACGGGACTGGTTCGTCGACACGGCGACCGTCCGCCGGATCGCCGAGGCACCACCCGATCCGCAGCGTCCGCTCATCAGCGGCCTGCGCGAAGCCTCGTTCAGAAAAGCCCACATTCCCGGAAGCCTGTCGTTGCCCTATCCCGACCTGCGCGACGCGGCAGGGACGATCCATCCCGACCGCGTGCGGACCCTGCTCGGCGATCTCGGCGTGCCGACGACGAGCCGGCCGGTGCTCTACTGCGGCGGCGGCATCAATGCGGCCGGCCTGGCGCTCGCGCTGACGGCGGCCGGCATGTCCGGGCTGAAGATCTACGACGATTCGATGAACGGCTGGCTTTCGGAACCCGGCCTGCCGGTTTCCGAAGGGGAAGGCCACAGGTTTCCGCATGACAAGACATGACAGACCAGGCCCCGTCCCGGACCGCTCCCTTCCCCTGCGCCGCAGCGGGGCTGCTCGCCAGACGGTCGGGGAGGCCCGCCCATGAACAGGACATTGGTGATCTTCGACATCGACGGCACGCTGGTCGATACGGCCGGCCTGCACAACAGGCTGATCGGGGACGTCCTCGCCCGCGACGGGCTCGACCTCGCATTCAAGCCCGCTGCAGCCTATGCGCACTACACAGACTATTGCGTCCTCGACGACCTGTACCGGCACAACCACGGCCGCCCGGTAAGCGCGAGTGACCTCTCCCGCTACGACGCGCTTTATGCCGAAGCCCTCGAGGCGTGGCTTCCCGGAAACCCGCTGCGGGAGATAGCCGGTGCCAGGACCTTGCTGAAAGATCTGGCCGCGCGCGACGACGTGATCGTCGCCTTCGCCACGGGATCCCTGCGCGCAATGGCCAGGATCAAGCTCGCCTTCCTGGAGGTCGACGCCGATCGGGCCGTGCTCGCCACGGGAAGCGAGCATCTGACGCGCGAGGCGATCGTGCACGATGCGGCGATGCAGGCGGAGGCCCGGTTCGGCGAGGCCTGCAGGGTGGTCATCCTGGGCGACGGCCCCTGGGACCAGCGCACGGCGCAGAACCTCGCGCTTGCCTTCGTCGCGATCGAAAGCGGAACGCACCGTTTCGGCAAGGGGCCGGTGGCCGTGCAGTCCGACTATATCGGTTTCGGCGCGGAAACACTGATCGGGCATGCAAGCCCGATAGACGGCTTCCGCCGGCGGGCGGCGGCGTTGCGGAACCCAAACCGGCATATTGAAACGGAAGACAGCCTTCCGGGCCGCTTCCCCTGAAACAGGAGACATCATGAAGGAACTGAGCTGGAGCGACCCCGAAATCCGCCGGGAGCTGGCAAATCTCAAGGCGGCGAAGCCGTTCGTCTACGGATTGACGAACTATGTGGCCGCCAATCTTTCCGCGAATGTCCTGCTCGCCGTGGGCGCGGGACCGGCGATAGGATCCGCCCTCGACTGGCCGAGCGTCTTCGGCGCGCATGCGGGCGCCGTCTGGATCAACGCCGCAAGCCTGCTTGCAGACACCCCCGAAAGCCTTCGAACCGCCGCACGCGCGGCGCACGAGCATGGCGTGCCGTGGGTGCTCGACCCCGTTGCCGTGGGGGCCGGCGCGCCCGAATACGATGCGGCGATCAAGGGGCTTCTCGAGTTCCGCCCGGCCGCGATCCGCGGGAATGCATCCGAACTGGTGGCGCTTGCCGGCGGGGCCGGCGGCGGTCAGGGCGTTGAGACGACCCTGACATCCGAAGCCGCCCTGCCCTTCCTGCAATCGCTGGCGTCGGAACTCGGGACCATCGCCGCCGTCAGCGGTCCGGTGGACTATGTCACGGACGGCAGGGAAACCGTCAGCGTCAGCGGCGGCGATGTACGGCTGACACAGGTGACAGGTGCCGGCTGCAGCCTTGGTGCTTTGACGGCCGGCCTTCTCGCCAAAGCGACCGACCCCCTTCATGCCGTCGTTGCGGCTCACGCCGCTTACAGCGCTGCCGCCGAGCGGGCTTCACGCGCCCGCGGCACGGCGAGCTTCGCCATCGCGTTCCTCGATGAGCTTTCATTGCTGGAGGTGTGACATCACGCGCTCGTCGACCGAGATCTGGAGCCCAAGTAACCGATCATGGAAACGACCCATTCCAACCATGTGTGAGCCATGGACTTCGTTCACGACCAATTGGCCACTAGGCGCAAAATCCGGGTGTTGACAGTGGTCGATACCTTCTCGCGCTTTTCGCCCGCGGTTGATGCACGCTTACCGGGACGAGGATGTAGTTCAGACACTTGAACGGGTGTGCCGGCAGGTCGGTTATCCGGCATCGATCCGCGTCGACAATGGCAGCGAATTCATCTCCCCGTGACCTTGATCTATGGGCCACCACAAGAGCGTGGTGCTCGATTTCTCACGTCCTGGCAATCTCCACCCACAACAGCTACATCGAGAGCTTCAACGGCAAGTTTCGCGCCGAATGCCTGAACGCTCATTGGTTCATGAGCCTTGACGATGCACGGGCGCAGATGGAGGATTGGCGTAGAGACTATAACGAGTTCCGGCCACACAATGCGATCGGCAACAAAGTGCCGATTTCGCTCATGAACGGCTCATCGGCATAGTTGCCGAGCTGTGCCTCAACTCCGGAAAATTCCAGCCCTCCGCTGGCCCAAAATCGGGGAGCGCCTCATCCCCACAGAAGCCATATGGCTAACTGGTCGCAAAAACGGGATCATTGCGTTCATTAATTCCACGTTATACTTTCACTGCGGAAAGCGAGGACGACCTCCCCCGTCTGTACGGGAAAGCCAGTCCGGGACGGCCCGGGCAGTCAGGAGGTCAAGGTGCGTTCCCTGGGCGATCGTGCTCGTCACGCCATCAGCTTCGAAATTCTCGGCCTCGCCCTCGTGACGCCCCTTGGAGCGTGGGCGTTCGACATGCCGATGCATGACATCGGGATCGTCAGCATCGTCAGTGCCACGATCGCGACCGCCTGGAACTTCGCCTACAATTACCTGTTCGATCTGGTCTTGCAGCGGGCCGCCGGCACGACCGAAAAAAGCAGCCTCGTGCGCATCTGTCATGCAATTCTGTTCGAAGTCGGCCTCCTTGCGGTACTCATGCCCTTCATCGCCTGGTATCTCGCCATCTCGCTTTGGCAGGCGCTGGTGATGGACCTCTCCTTCGCGCTTTTCTACATGGTGTACGCATTCATCTTCAACTGGGCCTATGACCGCTTGTTTCCGCTGCCGGAGTGGAAGGTCGAAACACGGGAAATCCGATGACCGGCCGCAACGGCGCCGTACCTGCCGGCAGGCCGGCCGAAAGATGGTCCCTGCTTCGCTGGTTCATCTCCTACGGCACGTTGACCGTGCCCCAGGCGGCAGGCCCCGTCGCATTCTCGCTGGTGGCCCTGAGCCTGACGGGCGACACCGGCGGCGGAGCCGCCATGATCCTCGCAATGACGATTGCCCAGGTCGTCGGCGCGGTTCCGCTGACGCGGCTTGGCAGGAATTTTCCCTCCGCGACAGCATTGAAGCTGTTGCTCACCGTTCGTACGCTCGCCCTTGCTTCGATCGTCGTGTGCATAGCCTATGCGGCGCCGTTCCTGTGGCTCATCCTGCTGGCGGCGGTCGCGGGCTCGGTCAACGGAGCGGCATACGGATACCTGAGGTCCATTCTGAACCATTTCACGCCTGCCGCCCGGCTGCCGCGCGCGCTTGGCATCGCGGCGACGCTCAACGAGGTGACATTCGTGCTTGCGCCGGTCGCCGCATCGGGCCTGGGCACAATCTCCCCCATCCTCGCCGTCCTGGCTCTGACGGTTCTCGGCGCCATGCCGGCCCTGCTGATTCCCCATACGGGTTCGATCCGATCGGAGGAGGCCCGTCAAGCCGGCGGATCCGTCCTCAGCCCGACGATCCTGCTGTGGCTCTTCTGCGCCGGAGCAGGCGGCGCCGCGGTCGCGGCCATCGAGATCGGTGCCGTCGCCCTGGCGCTGAGCTTCGGTTACGCGCCTGGATGGGCGATACTGTTCACGGTTCCCCTATGCCTGGCTTCCGTAGCCGGCGGCGCCTGGATAAGCGTGCGAAACCGGATGGCGACGCGGACGGTCGTCCTGATCCAGCTCTCCACGATGACACTGGGCTGCGCGCTTGCCGCGCTTGGCCAGTCCCTCGCGGCGACCATCGCCGGGGCGGTGTTGATCGGCTCCGTCCTGGCTCCGCTGGCCACCTATTACTCGCTCGTCCTCGACATGGTCGCCCCTCCGCAAAGACGGCCGGAAGTGTTCGCATTGCTGCGCACGGCAAACGCGATAGGCGTCATCTTCACCAGTGCGGTCCTGACGATAGTGTCGCTGTCCATGGCCTTGATCGTCGTCACCGGCTTGATGGCCGCGGTAACAGCAATGGTTGCAGCGGCCTCGGCCGAGTCCCGCACGCCTTGAGGGCACACGGGCCCGCTTCGTTATTCGAAATCAGTGCTGACGGTCCATCGCTCCCACGCGGCCATTTCCTCAAGCACGGCATCGATCTTGCTCCGGCTACGCTTCAGCGCGTCCGAACCGAGAAGAAGGTGTACCGGCGGATCATCAGCCCTCGCCACGTCCAGAATGACGCGGGCCGCCCGATCGGGATCGCCGAGCTGATGCCGGTTGACCTCCTCGAGCGCCGATATGGTCTTGCCTACGGACTCGCCGTAGGCGGCGCTTTCGCCCCGGCTCATCCGGATCGAGCCTGCGGCCAGGAAATCCGTCCGGAACTGGCCGGGAGCGACCGCCGTGACCTTGATGCCCAAGGGGGCGACCTCGGGCGCCAATGAGGCGGAGAACCCCTCGAGCGCATGCTTTGCCGCCGAATAAAGCGCGGCGCCGACGCTCGGGGCACGGCCGGCGATCGAGGTGATGTTGATGATATGGCCGCTGCGCTGGGACCGGAGGTAGGGCAGAGCAGCCCGCACGATCCGGACGGGGGCGAACACATCCACGGCGAAGAGATTCGTCAGTTCTTCGTCCGTGGACCCTTCAACCGCACCGAGGAGACCGTAGCCTGCATTGTTGACGATGACGTCGATCTTTCCCGCCAGCTCGAACGCGTCGCGAACGACTGTCGCGATGCTAAGGGGATCGGACATATCGGCCTTGACGATATGGAGCTGCCCGCCGTCGCCCGTCAGCGGCGGCGGTTCGCCGCGCACCGTGCCGATGACCCTGTCCCCCTCGGCGAGCGCGGCCTTCGCGATCGCGAGACCCAGCCCGCGGGAAACTCCCGTGATGAACCATGTCTTCATGGTGAGCGTCCTCTTTTCCGACGAGGCGAATTTGAAGGGGTATCGAACATCCCCCGCGATGATTTGCGGAATCGATACTGGCGACGGCGGCCGAGCACTTCCACGGATCTATGCCGAAGCGCCCTCCTTGAGGTACCAGCCCCAGGGCTGATCCGTGGCGTACCTGGTGATCTGCTTCGTCTCCAGGTAGTTTTCGAGGCCCCAGCGGCCGAGCTCGCGGCCGATACCGGACTGCTTGTAGCCACCCCACGGCGCCTCGGTGAATGTCGGCTGCGAGCAATTGATCCAGACAATGCCGGCACGAAGCGAGCGCGCGACGCGTTCCGTGCGTGCGTCGTCCCTGGACATCACAGCGGCTGCCAGGCCGAAGCGCGAGTCGTTGGCATGGCCAACCGCCTCCTCCTCGGTCGAGAAGGGGCGGATGCAGACGACGGGGCCGAAAATCTCCTCGGTCCAGGCGGCGCTGTCGAGCGGCACGTCCGTCAGGATGGCCGGCTGGAGGAAATAGCCCTTGCCGAGACCGTCGGGGCGCTCGCCGCCATAGGCGACAGTGGCCCCGGCCTCACGCGCTGCGGCGATGGCGCGGCGAACCTGGCCATATTGGCGCTCGGAGACGAGCGGGCCGAGAAGCGTTCCCGCATCGAAGCCGTTGCCGATCGCGATCTTCCCCGTCTCTTCAATGAGGCGTGCCATCAGCCGCGCATAGATCCCTTCCTGGACCAGCACCCGCGACGTGGCGGAGCAGACCTGCCCCTGGTTCCAGAAGATGCCGAACATGATCCATTCGACGGCCTGTTCGATGTCGGCGTCGTCGAAGACGATGAAGGGCGATTTGCCGCCCAGTTCAAGGCTGACGCGCTTGATGTCCTTCGCGGCGGCGGCCATCACCTTCGAGCCGGTCGGAACCGAACCGGTGAAGGCGAGCTTGTCGACGCCGGGGTGGTCGGCGAGCGGCTGTCCCGCTTCCGCGCCCAGTCCGGTCACGATGTTGAGGACACCGGGCGGCAGACCGGCTTCATCGGCGATTGCGGCGAGTTCCAGTGCCGTCAGCGGCGTCAGCTCCGACGGTTTGAGGACCATGGTGCAGCCGGCGGCGAGCGCGGGCGCAACCTTCCAGGCCGCCATCAGCAGCGGATAGTTCCAGGGAATGATGGCCCCGGCCACGCCGACCGGCTCCTTCACGACCTTGGACGAGAACCGCTCGTCGGGAAGCGCGATCGTCTCCTCGAAGCCATTATCCATCTGCTCGGCGAGGCCGGCATAGAAATCGAAGCAGCCGGCGGCATCGCCGATGTCCCACTCGGCTTCCGGCAAAGGCTTGCCATTGTCGAGCACTTCGAGCTTGGACAGCTCGGCCTGCCGCGTCCGGATACCCTCGGCGATGGCGCGCAGGTATTTCGCCCTCTCCGCGCCGGAGAGCCGCGGCCACTCGCCGGCGTCGAACGCCCGCCGTGCGGCTTTAACCGCCGCGTCGACATCCTCGGCCGTTGCCGCGGCAACCGTATGAAACACCTCTTCGGTGGCCGGATTGACGACGTCGAAGGTGCCGCCCTTCAGCGGACGAACCCATTTGCCGTCGATGTAAAGCTCGCTGCGCATGTCCGTGCCCTTTCCAATTCCGTCCTACATGTGGCGCGTGAGGCCGCCGTCGACGCGCAGGTTCTGCCCGGTGATGTAGCCGGCGTCGTCCGACAGCAGGAAAGCCGCCGTCTTCGCGATCTCGGCGACCGAGCCGATCCGCCGCAACGGGATCGACGCGGCGAAGGCGGCATCGTGGTTCATGCTGTCGATGTAGCCCGGGAGGATGGAGTTCATGCGGATGTTCTTCGGGCCGTAGAGATCGGAATACATCTTCGTATAGGCCGCGACCGCCGCCCGGTAGGCGCAGGAGATCGGATAGTTCGCATCGGGCTCGAAGGTCGCCAGCGTCGTGATGTTGAGGAACGCGCCGCCGCCCTGGCGGAGCATCGTCGGCGTCGCCAGCTTCGCCATGCGCTGGACCGACAAGAGGACGGACTCGTTGCCGGCCTTCCAGAGCTCGTCGTCGATGTCGAGCAGATTGCCGGTCGGCGGGTGCCCTGTATTGTTGACCACCGCGTCGATGCGGCCGAAGGTGTCGAGCGCCTTGCCGACAAGTGTCTGAAGATCAGCAAGGCTTGCGGTCGTGCCGGCAATCCCTACGCCGCCAAGTTCCTCCGCCAGTTCCACGGCGGAGCCGGACGGCGACAGCAAGGCGAGCCTGTAGCCGCGCCCGTGGAGTTCGCGGGCGATCGCCGCGCCCATGCCGCGGCCGGCTCCGGTGATGACGGCCACCGGCCTGTCGATTTGCGTTTCTGCCATCGTTCCCTCAATTCCTGCTGAGATAGACGTCCGGGATCGCGCCCCGGAAGACGCGGTCCATGATGATGGCGAGCATGACGATGGCGAGGCTTGCGCGCACGCCGAGGCCGAATTCCATGCGGGTCAGGCCGCGCGTCACCTCCGCGCCCAGTCCGCCCGCCCCGACGAGGCCGGCGAGCACGACCATCGCAAGGGACAGCAGGATGCACTGGTTCACGCCGACGAGGAGCGTGGGCAGCGCGGACGGCAGCTCGATCTTCCGGAGGATCTCGCCTTTCCGGGCACCGATCGCCGCGCCGAGCTCGAGGCGCTCCTGCGGTATCTGCGCCATGGCAAGCACGGTCAGGCGCACCATCGGGGCGATGCCGTAGACGATGGTCGAAATCAGCGCCGGAACGGTTCCGAGGCCGAAGAGGATGACCGCCGGCACGAGATAGACCCACGGCGGCAGGGTCTGCATGATGTCGAGGAACGGCCGCGCAGCCGCTTCGGCCCTGGCGCTTCTCGACAGGAGGATGCCGATCGGAATGCCGGCGGCGATCGAGAACAGGACCGCCAGGACGACGAGTGCGATCGTCTGGACCGTTGCGTCCCACATGCCGAGCACCATGCAGAGCATGAGCCCTGCGAGCGTCAGCAGACCCTTCTGCCATCCGGACAGGAGCAGCGCGACGACCGCCAGGATGACCGCGACGACCGGCGGCGGGGCGAGCGACAGGACGGTGACGATGCCGTTCACCCAGAAATCGAAGAAGGCGGCGATGGCCGAGAAGACGCCGTGATAGTGGACGTTGAGCCACGACAGCGCCGGGCCGGCGAATGCGCCGGGAGAAAGCCGGATGTCATCCATGCGCGCCTCCCGATCTGAAGGTTGCGAGACGCTGGGAGAAGCGATCGAGGACGATGCTGAGCACGACGATCGCGATCCCCGCGTTGATGGATTGGTCGATCTGCAAGGTGCGGACCGCGTCGTAGACCGTCTGGCCGAGGCCGTCCGAGCCGACGATCCCCGCGATCACCACCATGCCGAAGCCAAGCATGAGGCTCTGGTTGACGCCGGCGAGGATGGAGGGAAAGGCAAAGGGGATGCGGATCTTGAAGAGAGCTTGCAGCGGCTTCATGCCGACCGCGTGGCCGAGCTCGCGGAACTGGACGGGAGTCATCCTGATGCCGTGCGCCGTCAGGCGCATCGCCGGCGGGATCGCCACCAGGCTCGTCGCGCACATCGCGGTGGCGGGGCCGTATCCGAGCAACGCGATGCCGGGAAGGAGGTAGATGTAGGCCGGCATCGTCTGGATGAAGTCGAGGACGACGTCGCTCACCCGGTTCAGGCCTGCCGACAAACCGACGAGGATGCCGGCCGGGATCGCGATGAGGAGCGCCATAAGGGTCGAGCTCAGGACCAGGGTCAATGTGGTCATCGTGTCCGCCCACAATCCCATTGCCTGGCACAGCCAGAGGCCTGCAGCGGCCGCGACCGCGAAGACCCGGCCGACGAAAAGCCAGCCGGCGACCAGGACGAGCAGGATGAACGCCCAATAGGGAACCACGGCGAGCATCGCATCGATGCCCTCGAAGATCCCGTCGAGGATCAGCCGAAAGAAATCGAACAGCGCCGTGGCATTGTCGTTCACCCACATGAGGCCGTCGTCGACGACGACGTCAAAGGGTTCTGTTATCTCGAACATCTCTTCCTCCGCGGATAAACGCCTGGGGACCATTCAGCGAATGTCGATGCCTCTTACGGCCTTCAACAGGTCCTCGCGGCTGACGGCTCCGACCAGCCGCGCGCCGTCCATGATGGCGAGCCGATCCGCCTTGCGCGCAAGCGCCAGGTCGATCATCGTCTGCAGGTCGTCATCGACGTTTGCCTGCGACGCGGATGTGACGGATTTCACGGCATCGGGCGAGGTATCCATCACCGAGTGGGCCTTGACCAGGCGCAGACGCGAGATGCCCTCGACGAAGTCGGCGACATAGTCGTCGGCCGGATTGAGCACGATCTCTTCCGGCGTGCCGATCTGGACGATGCGGCCCTCCTTCATGATGGCGATCCGGTCGCCGATCCGGATGGCCTCCTCCAGGTCGTGCGTGATGAAGATCGAGGTCTTGTTGAGCCGCGTCGAAAGCTGCCGGAATTCGATCTGCAACTGCTTGCGGATCAGCGGGTCGAGCGCGCTGAACGGCTCGTCCATCAGCAGGATTTCCGGGTTTGCCGCCAAGGCGCGGGCGATGCCGACACGCTGCTGCATGCCGCCGGAGAGCTCGCCGGGATAGCGGTCCGCCCAGTTGTCGAGGCCGACGGTCTCAAGCGCGGCACGGCAGGTCTCCAGCCTCCTGGCCTTGTCGATCCGCTGCACCTCAAGCGGCAACGAGACATTTTGCAGGACCGTTCGATAGGGCAGCAGCGCGACGTGCTGGAACACCATCCCGATATGCCTGGCCCGAAGGTCGCGAAGGTCGGCGCTGCCCAGCTTACAGACATCCTTGCCGCGCACGATGACCTCGCCGACGCTCGGCTCGATCAGGCGGTTGAAATGCCGGATCAGCGTCGACTTCCCGCTGCCGGAAAGGCCCATGATGCAGAATGTCTCGCCTTCGAAGACCTCGAAGGAGGCATTCGCGACCGCGACGACACAGCCGAACTCCTTGAGGATCTGCTCCTTGTCGTGCGTCCCGCTCTTGGCGGCGGCGACAGCGGCAGCGCCGTTCTCCCCGAAGAATTTCCAGACGGAGCGGCACTCGATGACTTTTGCGCGCTGGGCGGTACGGGTGTCTTTTTCGAGATTGATCACGTTCATGACCCCTCCCCGGTCTTGTGAGTGAAGCGAGGCGGCGCCGGACGGTTTAACTCCAGGCGCCGCCACATGAACGCGTCGTTACTTGGACGACATCTCGGACCACTTGTCGACCAGCGCGGCGTTCTTCTGCCACCAGTCGTCGACGGCCTGCTCGACCGTCTTGCCGTCATTCATCGCGCCGTTGATCGCGGTCACGTCTTCGATCGGCACATATACGCTTGCCAGCGCCTCACGGACATGTGCGTCCTCTGCGGAGAAACCCTTCCTGGCGATCCAGTAGTAGGTCTGCGGCGGTGCGAAGATGCCCTTCGGATCCTTGAGGAACTTCACGTCGAACTTCTGCACCATCCACGACGGGTCCCACAGCATCGTCACGATGGGTTCCTTGCGTTCGAGGGAGGACTGAAGCTGCGCCACCATCGCCGCCGTGCTGCCGTCGATGACCTGGTACTTCAGATCGTAATCCTTGACCGCGGCGGCAACGTCGCGCATGAGGCCCGAACCGGGCTCGATCCCGACGATCTTGCCGCCGACCTGGTCCGTGATCGTGTTGAGCTGGTCGACGGAGTCGATCTGCACATAGGAGGGAACGACGAGGCCCTGATAGAGGCCGTGCGAAACGACCGAGACCTTCTCGAGCCGGTTCTTGTTCTTCGCCCAGTAGTCGGAGGTCACGTAGTTGATCTGGGACGTGAGGATATCGACATCCCCTTTCGAAAGCGCGCCGAAGGCGATGCCCCATTCCGAAAACTTGGTGAGCTCGACCTTGTAACCCTCCTTCTCAAGGAATTTCTGGGTGATCAGCGAGATGGGGAGCAAATCCTCCCATCCGAGGCTGCCCATCTTGATCACCTTTTCCTGGGCCTGCACCGATACGGCGCTCATCACCGCGAAAGCGGCAGCGGTAAACAACTTTACAAGCTTTTTCATCTTCGTTCCCTTTCTGATTTTGACGTTATTTCCTGACGGCACGCTATCGGATTTCGTCCCCTCCCCTGATCGCCTAGACGTTGAGCGCTTCGAGCGCGCGCTGCAGTTCCCTGTCCTCTTCGGCATTCAGCTTCTGCAGCGGCCTGCGGACGTTGCCGGTCCCGTAGCCGCGAAGCTCGGAGGCGCGCAGAACGGATGGCGTGTATTTCGTGCGCCAGATGAACAGCAGCGACGGCAGCATGCGCTGCCACAGCTCAAGCGCTTCGGCATAGCGCTTGCCGGCGACGAGATCGTAGAGCTTGACCGCCTCGTGCGGCATGTAGTTGGCACCGCCCCAGATCACGCCCCTGGTTCCGGCCATCAGCGCGTAGACGGTGGTCGTATCCGCCCCATTGAGGACGCCCGAGGTCACCTGGAGATATTCCTGGTGGGTCGTCAGGTCGCCGGCGCTGTCCTTGATGTAGTTGAAGTTCTTCAGTTCGACGAGGCGCTTCAAGAGGTCGGCCGAGACGGAAATCCCGGTCGCCTGCGGGATGTTGTAGCCGATGATGTCGATGCCGATAGCCGCATCGATTTCCTTGTAGAACTCGAACAGGCCGTCATCGTCCGACGGACCTTCGAAGTATGGCGGGAGGATCATCAGCGCATCGGCGCCGATCGATTCAGCGTGCTTCGACCGGCGGATGACCTCGTCCATGTTCAGGGCGGAGGTCTGGCAGATGACCTTGCACCGGCCACCGATGCGCTTGGCGCCGGTTTCGTAGAGGTTGTTGCACTCTTCTTCTGTGAGATAGGGATGCTGGCCCGTGCCGGCGCCCAGCACGAGACCGTGCACGCCGGCATCGACATATTTGTCGATCAGCTCCTCGAACACGCCGATGTTGATGCTGCCGTCGTCATCGAACGGAGTCTGCATCGCGAGGTTGATGCCCTTGAGGTCTGCCATGAACAATTCCTTTCAGATCAATCAGACTTCCTGGCCGGCCTGCCGGAACCGGCGGCCGGTGACGAAGCGCACGCCAAGCGACGTGATGAGTTTCGGATAGGCTCGGCTCGGCGGCGTCTTCCGCTTGAGGATCTCGATGACGGGCGAGGTCATTCCGGCCGCGAGCTCGGCGACCGCCTTGCCGAAGGCCGTGCCGCGGGATACGCCGGTCCCGTTGCAGAAGGCCGCGCCGTAGACATTGTCGGCGAGCTTGCCGAACACCATGCCGCCGTTCTGCGCGAGCGTCAGCAGGCCGCCCCAGCTCGCCTCGAAGCCGATCGACGACAGCTCGGGCCAGCGGCGGTCGAACGCGACCTGCTGATGCCGGCGCGTCTCCATGACCTCGTCATGCGTCATCTTGAAATTGTCGGCGTAGGAATAGACGTTCCGCAGGAACAGGCGGTTGTCGACTGTTCTTCGCACGGTGGTGCCGAAGCTGTCCGCCGGGATGAGGCCGTAGGCCGGCCGGTCGCCCGCCTTGGCCAGTTCCGCCTCCGTCAGCGGACGGGTCATGCTGGCGAAGGTGTACACGGGAATGGCGCTGTTCGGGTAGAAGCCGAACTTCGTCAGGTATCCGGCGGCGCAGATGATCACCTTCTTGGGACGGATCGTGCCGGTCGCCGTCTCGAATACGTGCCGCGGCGAACCGTAGGTGACGCCGGTGACAGGAGTGTTCTCATGGACGGTCACATTCTTCGGCAGCAGCCGCGTCATATTCTTCAGGTACTTGGCAGGCTGGATGAGGATCGTTCCGGGATGGTGAAGGGCGCGGATATAATGCTTGCTGCCCGTGATCGCCTGTATCTCCTCGCGCTCGACCCATCGGTATTTCTGGCCCATGCGGTCGAGGGCCTTCGAGAAATTGACGAGGTCCGCGACACCGTGATCGGTCGCGGCGCTGTGGTATTTGCCCTGCGGGTCCCAATCGCATTCGACGCCGAGCTCCTCGACGGCCGAGCGGAGATAGGCGTTGCCTTCGAGATTTGCCGCAAGTTCGTCCAGGTTTCCCTGCACGTCCTCGACGAAATCGTGCTTGCGGGGATTGTGCGCGAGATCGATCGCAAAGCCCATGCAGCGGCCGGCCGCGTTGTTTCCGATCCTGCCCGCATCGACCAGGGTGACCGATGCGTCGGGCTGCACCTCCGCAAAGCGCCGGGCTGCGTGCAGGCCCATCCAGCCGCCGCCGATCACGAGGCAGTCGCAGTCGACGTCGCCGCGGTGCGGCACCAGCGGAAGCTCCGGCCCGGACGTCAGATACCATCCCGAGGGGGTCGCCTCGATATGCGGCGGCTGCACGGAAATATGGCGGCTGGACTGCGAAATAGCTGAACCCATGACTATTCTCTTTGGAACGCGGGATCCAATCCCGCTGGCCCGGCGGCCGGCTTTACTGTTCCAGAGAGCGTAGACGCCATTTTCCCGCCGCTGTAGACGAAAAAGAAGACGCCTGATATAAATTCAGCTCATGTCAAAGCTTCGCTACATGCTGCCCTCGACGCAGTCGCTCTTCGTCTTCGAAGCGGCCGCCAGGAACCTCAACTTCAAGCTTGCGGCTGCGGAATTGAACGTGACGCAGCCGAGCATTTCCCACGCGATCAAGGCGCTCGAACGGCATTGCAACGTGGATCTTTTTGTCCGGGACAACCGGGGCGTACAGCTCACGGAGGCAGGACGTCTCCTGTACGACAGCGTCCGTTCGGGATTTCAGCGCATCGAGCATAGCCTGAAGACCATCACCGCCAGGGACACCCAGTATATTACCGTGGCGGCATCCACGTCCCTCGCTGCGCACTGGCTCGTGCCGAAGCTGCCGATCTTCCAGCAGCGCCATCCCGGCATCAAGATCAAGATCGTCACCACCGATCGCGACGTCGAACCCGACCATCAGGTGGACATGACGATCTGGCTGCGGCCGCGGAATTTCGAGCGGCCGAACAGCTGGTACATGTGCGAGGAGGTCATCTACCCGGTCTGCACACCTTCTTATCTGGCAAGCGCGCCGCCGCTGAAATCCGTCGAGGATCTGGCGCGCCACCAGCTCATCCACTCCTCCGACCCGCATCGCAAACGGATGGGGTGGAGCGAGTGGCTCGGCATCTTTGGCGTCGCGTCCGCCGAGGCCGAGCCTGACCTGGTGTTCAACGACTACCAGCTCGCCATCCAGGCGGCTCTCGCCGGCGAGGGCGTGGTTCTCGGCTGGGCGATCACGACGCATCTGCTTCGCCGCAACAGGCTTCTCGTGCGGCCGCTCATGGAAGAGCTGACGACGGAAAACGCCTTCTTCGTGATCGCAAACGAGCGCAGTTCAAAAACTGAGGAGATGAAGTTGCTCGTGGATTGGGTGGTGGAGGAGGCCCGGGCCTCCTGACCGTCGCGGACAGCCGCAACCGGTTCTTCGCGCAGGACGATGAAACGGGTGATGAAACGGAAGCAAGCGCAGCATGCTGCGCCCGCTCGCCCTGGTATGTGGCTGCGTAATGTCAGGGACATCGGTTTGCGCGCTACGAGCAGCCGAGGCGGGCATGCCATACACCGCGCGTGAGCGGACCGCCTCGCCCCGGCCGGCGAGCGCCAGCACTCACATTTTCGTTCGCTCCGCCTTGGGATCGTACATCGGGCGCAGCGACGCGTCGGCCGCATAGCGCCTGCCCGCAATTTCGATTTCGTAGGTCGACGCGAGCACATCCGCCTCGGACTCGCCCTCGCACGGCACATACCCCATTCCGATCGCGCCGCCGAGATGATGGCCATAGTTCCCGGATGTGATGATGGAAACAATCCTCCCATCCCGGACGAGCGCCTCGTTGTGGAAGAGAAGGGGTTCCGGGTCGCGCAGCCGGAACTGGACCATCCGCCGCTTCAGCCCTTCGGCCTTCACCTTCAGGACTGCATCGCGGCCGATGAACTCGCCTTTGCCGGTCTTGACCGCAAAGCCGAGGCCCGCCTCCAGAACGTGGTCCTCGTCGGTGATGTCGTGGCCGAAATGGCGGAAAGCCTTTTCGATGCGGCAGGAATCGAGCGTGTGCAGCCCGCACAGCTTCAGGCCGAGATCACGCCCGGCCTCTTCGATCGCCTCGAAGACATGGGCGGCCTGGTCGGTGGACACGTAAAGCTCCCATCCCAGCTCGCCGACATAGGTGACGCGGTGCGCGCGGGCGAGCCCCATGCCGATCTCGACCTCCTGTGCCGTGCCGAAGGGAAAAGCCTCGTTGGAGAAATCGTTCGGGCTGATGCGCGTGATGAGATCGCGCGACTTCGGCCCCATCAGGACAAGCACGGCCTCCGCCGCCGTGACATCGGTGATGACCACGAACTCTTCCGGGCGCAACTGCTTGCGCAGCCAGGCTAGATCGCGCTGGAGCGTCGCCCCCGGCACGACCGCGAAGAAGGTCGTCGAGGAGAGCCGGGTAACGGTGAGGTCGCTCTCGATGCCGCCGCGCTCGTTGAGCATCTGCGTGTAGACGATCCTGCCGGGCGCGACGTCCATCTGGTTGGCGCAGAGCCTTTGCAGGAAGGCGAGCGCATCGCGACCCTCGACCCGGATCTTGCCGAAGGAGGTCATGTCGAAGAGGCCGACGCCGTTCCTGACGGCCAGATGCTCCTCGCGCTGGTTCTCGAACCAGTTCTGCCGCTTCCACGAATAGCGGTATTCCCGCTCCTCCCCTTCCCTCGCGAACCAGTTGGCGCGCTCCCAGCCGGCGACCTCGCCGAAGACCGCGCCGCGGGCCTTCAGGTGCTCGTGCAGCGGCGAGCGGCGCACGCCGCGGGCCGTCGCCATCTGGCGGTAGGGGAAGTGGTCGGCATAGAGCAGGCCGAGCGTTTCGGAGACGCGGTCCTTCAGATAGGCGCGGTTCTTCTGGAACGGCTGGGCGCGGCGGATATCGACCTCCCAGAGATCGAAGGGCGGCTCGCCGTCATTCATCCACTGGGCGAGCGCCATGCCCGCCCCGCCGGAGGAGACGATGCCGATGGAATTGTAGCCGGCGGCGACCCAGTAGCCGCGCAGTTCCGGGGCCTCGCCGAGATAGTAGCGGTCGTCGGGTGTGAAGCTTTCCGGACCGTTGAAGAAGGTGTGGATGCCGGCCGTCTCCAGCATCGGCATGCGGTTCACGGCCTTTTCGAGGATGGGCTCGAAATGCTCGAAATCTTCCGGCAACTGGTCGAAGCAGAAGTCCTCGCTGATGCCCTCCATGCCCCAGGGCTTGGCCTTCGGCTCGAAGGCCCCGAGGAGCATCTTGCCGGCATCCTCCTTGTAGTAGGCGCACTCGTCGGGAACACGCAGGACCGGCAGGCGGGTCAGCCCCTCGATCGCTTCCGTCACGATGTAGAAATGCTCGCAGGCATGCAGCGGCAGGGTGACGCCGGAGCGGGCGGCGAGATCGCGTCCCCACATGCCGCCGCAATTGACGACGAGATCGGTCTCGATCGTCCCCTCTTCCTCGCCGCGCGCCCAGGATACGCCGGTGACGCGGCCGTCGCGATCATGGACGGCCGTGACCTTGACGTTCTCGATGATCTTCGCCCCGCGCTGGCGGGCGCCCTTGGCGAGCGCCATGGCGATGTTGGCCGGGTCGCACTGGCCGTCGAGCGGCAGATGCACGGCGCCGAGCACGTCGGAAACGTTGAGATGCGGATAGAGGTTCTTCACCTCCTGCGGCGAAATCTCGTGCACATCCACGTCGAACGCACGCGCAAGGCTCGCCTGGCGGTAGATTTCCTCCTTGCGCTCCTCGGTGAGCGCCACCGTGATGGAACCGTTCTGGCGCATGCCGGTGGCGATCCCTGTCTCGGCCTCCAGCTTGACATAGAGGTCGGCGGAATATTTCGCGAGGCGCGTCATGTTCTGCGAGGCACGCAGCTGGCCGATGAGGCCGGCGGCGTGCCAGGTGGTGCCTGACGTGAGCTGCTTGCGCTCGAGCAGCACGACATCCGTCCAGCCGAGCTTGGCGAGGTGGTAGGCGACGGAGCAACCCGAAATACCGCCTCCGATGATGACGACGCGCGCTTTTTGAGGGATGTTGCTCATGAAGGTCTTTCCATTGTTGCAGCCACGCGGGCAAATGGCGCTTTCCAACGCCTGAATGCGCTAGAGCCGGCTGGCGAGCTCGGGCAGAGCGTCGAAGAGGTCTGCGACGAGGCCGTAGTCTGCGACCTGGAAGATCGGCGCCTCCTCGTCCTTGTTGATGGCGAC
>NZ_JBJIEP010000027.1:0-71962 GCF_046557955.1 Shinella agrisoli
CGCGACCGGCTGCGTATCGGCGCGGGTCTTTCCTGGAACGTGTCGGACGACATGACCGTGCGTGCCCGCTACGACGGGCTGTTCTCCGGCGAGCAGGCCAACCACGCGGCCTCCCTCGGCCTCAACATCCGGTTCTGACGTGCGGACCGTTGGTGTTCAAAGGCTGGCGGTGCGGTCGCTCCGGTCTTCTATGCGGGCGACGATAAGGATGCTCCGCGGTGAGCTTGGATGCGGACCCGTCCATGCTCCTCCTTCGGCGCCACCACCGCCAGTTTAGCGGCGGCCTAACCAGCGCTGAATCAAACTCTCATGTCGGCCCTTTCCGCCTTCCTCTACACAAATGCCGATAGGTCTGACGTGAAGAGGAAGCCGGCATGGCAGTGGAAAAAGTGGATACGCTCATCATCGGCGCCGGCCAGGCCGGAGTCGCGATGAGCGAGCACCTCGGCAAGCGCGGCGTTCCCCATCTCGTCCTGGAAAGGAACCGCATCGCCGAAAGCTGGCGCACCGGGCGCTGGGATTCCCTCGTCGCCAACGGCCCCGCCTGGCACGACCGCTTTCCCGGCATGACCTTTGCCGGCCTCGACGGCGATGCCTTCGCCCCCAAGGATCAGGTCGCGGACTATTTCGTCGCCTATGCCGAACGGATCGGGGCGCCCATCCGCTGCGGCGTCGAGGTCACGGCCGTTCACAAGGAGGGCGACGGCTTCCGGGTCGAGACATCGGACGGCGCGATCGAGGCGAAGAACGTCGTCGCCGCCACCGGCCCCTTCCAGCGTCCGGTCATTCCGGCCGTGGTGCCGCCGGACGCAGGCATCAGGCAGATCCACTCCAACGCCTATCGCAATCCGGATCAACTGCCCGAGGGGGCCGTCCTGGTGATCGGCGCCGGCTCCTCCGGCACGCAGATCGCAGACGAACTGCTGCGATCAGGGCGGCGCGTCTATCTCTCCCTCGGCCCGCACGACCGGCCGCCGCGGCGCTACCGCGGGCGGGACTTCTGCTGGTGGCTGGGGGTTCTGGGCATATGGGACCTGAAGGTTCCGGCTCCCAACACGGAACACGTCACGATCGCGGTCAGCGGCGCCTATGGCGGGCAGACGGTCGATTTCCGGCGGCTGGCCGCACGCGGCATGACGCTCTTGGGGCGGGCGGAGACCTTCGAGGAAGGGGTGATGCATTTCGCGCCCGACCTTGCAAGGAACATCGCGCTCGGCGACGCCAACTATCTCTCCCTCCTCGACCAGGCCGACGACTACGCGTCGAGGAACGGCCTCGACCTGCCGGAGGAGCCGGAGGCCCGCAGGATGGAGCCGGACCCCGCCTGCGTGACCGATCCCGTGCTCGCGCTCGACCTCGGGGCGGTTGGCGTCACCACGATCATCTGGGCGACCGGCTACGCGCTCGATTTCAGCTGGGTGAAGATCGATGCCTTCGACGGGAAGGGCCGGCCCATTCATGAGCGGGGCGTCTCGAAGGTGCCGGGCCTCTACTTCGTCGGCCTGCCCTGGCTGTCGCGCCGGGCGTCTTCCTTCATATGGGGCGTCTGGCACGACGCGGATTATCTGGCGGGCCACATCGCCGAAAACCGGCAGGCGCGATCACCGTCACGGCCCGCAAGCTGGGCGTGACAATCGAAAGGCAGGGCAGCATGCGCCGGCTGCCGCACGCAGGAAGCGAGCATGCCATGATCCGCAACCCCGAAGCGGGCTCCGGCCCTGTCTTTCGCAATGCCGGCAGCGATGCCGCTCTTTCCCCGCGCCTGAATCTGTTCCTTAATTGGCGGCTCAACAAGGATACAGACATGGTCTTGCGCTTCACCCTTCGCCAACTGGAATATCTCGTCGCGGTCGGGGAATACGGTTCGGTCACCGAGGCTGCGGAGCGGGTGAACGTATCGGCGCCGTCCGTCTCGGCGGCGATCTCCCAGCTCGAACGGGAATTCGGCATCACGCTCTTCGTGCGCCGCCACGCCCACGGCCTCTCGCTGACGCAGGCAGGACGCAGTTTCGTCGATCAGGCGCGCCAGATCCTCGCCGAGGCGGCGAAGCTCAACGCGCTGTCGAACGAGTTGACCGGGCAGGTTCGCGGCCCGCTGCATGTCGCCTGTCTCGTCACCTTCGCCCAGGCCGTCATCCCGTCGCTGCGCCGCTCCTTCTCCGATGCCTATCCCGATGTCGACTTCTTCCAGTACGAGCGCGACCATGCGCGCATCCTCGAAGGGCTGCGCATGGCGCGCTTCGACATCGCGCTCAGCTACGACCTCGACATCCCCGCGGACATGGAGTTCCACGAGCTTGCGGTGCTGCCGCCCTATGCCGTATTGCACGAGGACCACCCGCTGGCGACCCGCCGCGAGGTGACGGTCGAGGACCTTGCGCCGCATCCCATGATCCTTCTCGACCTGCCGCACAGCTCGGCCTACTTCGTCTCGCTCTTCCGTGACACGGGGCTGACGCCGCATATCGTCGAGCGCACACGCGACATGTCGGTCATGCGCGCCATGGTCGCCAACCGTTTCGGCTATTCGATCGCCAACATCCGGCCGGTCTCCTCCTATGCGCTGGACGGCGGCAAGCTGGCCTTCGTGCCGCTCACCGGCGATCTGCGCCCCATGCGCATGGGCATTCTCGCCATGCGCGGCGCGAGCCCCGCGCTCACCGTCCGGCGCTTCATCGACTTCTGCGGCGAGAAGATCCGCGGCATGGGCATGCACCTGCCGGTCTCCGCCGGCGAACCCAGGGAACAGAAAGGCAGTTCATGACCACGACGACGTCCGACTGGCGCGCCCGCGCCGCTGGCCTGAAATTCCGCAACGGCCTCTATATCGACGGCGGTTTCCGCGACGCGGCGAAGGGCGGCAGGTTCGAGACCGTGAACCCGGCCAACGGGCAGGTGCTGACGGCCGTCGCCCGCGGCACGGCGGAAGACATCGACGCGGCCGTCGCCGCCGCCCGCCGCGCCTTCAACGATGGCCGCTGGTCCGGCAAATCGCCCGCCGAGCGCAAGGAGGTGCTGCTGCGCCTTGCCGCCCTCATCCGCGAGAACGTGCCGGAACTTGCCCTGCTCGACACGCTCGACATGGGCAAGCCGATCAGCGACAGCTCCACCATCGACGCGCCCGGCTCGGCCCATTTCTTCCAGTGGCATGCCGAGGCGATCGACAAGCTCTATGACGAGATCGCGCCCACCGGCCGCGGCGACCTCGCGATGATCCGCCGTGTGCCGCTCGGCGTGATCGGCGCCGTCGTGCCGTGGAACTTTCCGCTCGACATGGCGACCTGGAAGCTCGCGCCGGCGCTTGCCACCGGCAATTCCGTCGTGCTGAAACCCGCCGAGCAATCGCCGCTCTCCGCCCTCATGCTGGCCGAGCTTGCCTCCGAGGCCGGCCTGCCGGACGGCGTGCTGAACGTCGTGCCCGGCTTCGGCGAGGATGCCGGCCGCGCGCTCGGCCTCCATCCGGATGTCGATGCGCTGGTCTTCACCGGTTCGACGAAGGTCGGCAAGCTCTTCATGACCTATGCGGGGGAGAGCAACATGAAGCAGGTCTGGCTCGAGACCGGCGGCAAGTCGCCGAACCTCGTCTTCGCCGATGCCGATCTCGACAAGGCGGCCGGGATGGCGGCCTTCGGCATCCTGTTCAACTCCGGCGAGGTCTGCTCGGCCAATTCCCGGCTTCTGGTGCACCGCTCGGTGCAGGAGGAGTTCACGCAGAAGCTGATCGCGGCGACCGCCGCCTGGCCGCTCGGCGACCCGCTCGATCCGGCAACCCGCATGGGCCCGCTGGTCGAGAAGGCCCATGCCGACCGCGTCGCGGACTATATCGCCATCGGCCGCGCCGAAGGCCGGCTGGCGCACGGCGGCGAGCGCGAGACCCGCGACGGCTCGGACTGCTACATCCAGCCGGCCATCTTCAACGAGGTGCCGCCGGAGGCCCGCATCGCGCGGGAGGAGATTTTCGGCCCCGTCCTCGCCATCACGCCCTTCGACAGCGACGAGGAGGCGCTGCGCATCGCCAACGACAGCGAATACGGCCTCGCCACCTCCGTCTGGACGCGGGACCTGTCGCGGGCGCTGTCGGTTTCGGACCGGCTGCATGCCGGAACGGTCTCGGTCAACACGGTCGACGCGCTGTCCGCCATGACGCCCTTCGGCGGCATGAAGCAGTCCGGTTTCGGCCGGGACCTCTCCATTCACAGTTTTGACAAGTACTGCGCACTCAAAACCGTGTGGGTCAAGTATTAAGCACCTGCCCGTTTCGAGGCACGGCCTGGCCCAAGGATTGCTCATCGCGGGCGCCGGCCCCTGCATGCGTCTTTCAACGCTCGCGAGGGCCGGCTGAAACGGCACCACAACCCGCTGAAAATAAAAGATAAAATTTTTTCCGCTCGGCAGCCGGCACAGATTCTCGCTAAGGTTGAATTCACAGGTCGCTACACGAGCAGCCCCGATTAGTCTGAACCTAATCCATGCTTCCGGAACGCGTCATTTACCGGATGCCCTTCGCCAAATCCAATAGCCACCAGAAAGCCTGAGGACTGCCATGCGCGACAGCAAATACGATATCCTGTTCGAACCCGTGAGCGTCGGCCCGCACGTCGCCAAGAACCGGTTCTACCAGGTGCCGCATTGCAACGGCGGCGGCTACCGCGACCCTTCGGCGGCGGCGGCCATGCGCGGCATCAAGTCGGAGGGCGGCTGGGGCGTCATCTTCACCGAGCAGACCGAGATGCACCACACCTCGGAGATCACGCCCTTCATCGAGCTGCGCCTGTGGGAGGACAAGGACATTCCGGGCCTGCGCCGCATGTCGGATGCCATGAAGGTGCACGGCGCGCTCGCCGGCATCCAGCTTGCCTACTCCGGCATCAACGGCCCCAACTTCTATACCAAGGAGGTGCCGCTCGCCCCCTCCGCCCTGCCGATCCGCACCTTCACCAACGATCCGGTGCAGGCCCGCGCGCTGGACCGCACCGATATCAGGAACCTGCGCCGCTGGTTCGTCAACGCGGCGAAGCGCTCGAAGATCGCCGGCTTCGACCTCATCTGTCTTTACGGCGCGCACGGGTTCGGCATCTTCCAGCACTTCCTGTCGCGCGCCACCAACCAGCGCACCGACGAGTATGGCGGAAGCCTCGAAAACCGCTCGCGCTTTGCCCGCGAGGTGGTGGCCGACATCCGCGAGGCCGTCGGCGACACGACGGCGATCACCATGCGCGTCAGCCTCGACGAGACGATCGGCGAGCTCGGCTTTTCCAATGCCGAGGTGCGCGAATTCGTCGAGTTGAACGCCGACCTGCCGGACCTCTGGGACCTCGCGCACGGCGCCTGGGAGGACTGTTCCGGCCCGTCGCGCTTCAAGGAGGAAGGCGCGCAGGAACTGCTCGTCAAGGGCATCCGCGAGCTCTCCTCGAAGCCCGTCGTCGGCGTCGGCCGCTTCACCTCGCCGGACGTGATGGCGCGCATGGTGCGCCAGGGCGTTCTCGATTTCATCGGCTGCGCCCGTCCCTCCATCGCCGATCCCTTCCTGCCGAGGAAGATCGAGGAAGGCCGCATCGAGGACATCCGCGAATGCATCGGCTGCAACATGTGCATCACCGGCGACATGACCATGTCGATCAGCCGCTGCACGCAGAACCCGACCTTCATGGAGGAATGGCGCAAGGGCTGGCACCCCGAGCGCATGAACGAAAAGGGCGAGAGCCGGACGGTGCTCGTCGTCGGCGCCGGCCCTGCCGGGCTGGAGGCCACCCGCGCCCTTTCGCTGCGCGGCTATGACGTGACCCTGGCGGAAGCGACCACCACCCTCGGCGGCCGTGTCGCCCGCGAACGCTTGCTGCCCGGCCTTTCCGCCTGGGGCCGCGTCGTCGATTACCGCCAGTACCAGATTTCCCAGCGCACCAATGTGGAGACCTATTTCGACAGCCGGCTGACGGCCGAGGACGTGCTGGGCTTCGGTTTCGAGCATGTCGCCATCGCCACCGGCTCCCACTGGCGGCGCGACGGTGTCGCCCGCCAGCATGTCGTGCCGATGCCGATCGACCCCACGATGACCGTCTGGACGCCCGACGACATCATGGCGAAGAAGCATCCCGAAAGCCTCTCCGGCAAGACCGTCGTGGTCTATGACGACGACCACTACTACATGGGCGGCGTCATGGCCGAGGTGATGGCCAAGGCCGGTGCGAGCGTCATCCTCGTCACGCCGTCCGCCTATGTCTCAGACTGGACGCGCAACACGCTGGAGCAGGGCGCAATCCATGTGCGCCTCGACGAGCTCGGCGTCGACATCCGGCTGAACCGCGGCGTGACCGCCATCCGCGCCGGCGAGGTCGAGACCAACTGCGCCTATACCGGCAAGCGCGGCGCGATCGGCTGCGATGCGCTCGTCATGGTCGCCTCGCGCATGTCCGACGACCGGCTCTATTGCGACCTCGTGGCCCGGCGGGACGACTGGGCCGATGCCGGCGTCAGGAGCGTCAAGATCATCGGCGATGCCGCCGCGCCCGCGCCGATCGCCTGGGCGACCTATGCGGGGCACCGCTATGCGCGCGAGCTCGACACGCCGGACATCGGCGATGCGCTGCCCTTCCGCCGCGAAGTCACCGAACTCGAGCCGGCATGAGGAGAGACGGATGAACCAGCCCACGGCCATCGAAGTGATATCGGTCTCGAAGAGCTTCGGGACCTACCAGGCGCTGAACTCCGTCAGCTTCATCATCGGCAGCAACGAGTTCTTCACGATGCTCGGTCCCTCCGGCTGCGGCAAGACCACGCTTCTGCGCATGCTGGCCGGCTTCGAGAGTCCCGACGGCGGATCGATCCTCCTGAACGGCCGCGAGGTCATCGACGTTCCGCCGCACAGGCGGCGCGTCAACACGGTCTTCCAGAGCTACGCGCTGTTTCCGCACATGACGCTGGAGCAGAACGTCGCCTACGGGCTCGAAAACCTCGGCTGGGACCAGGCGCGCATCCGCCGCCGCGTCGGCGAGATGCTCGAACGGGTGCACATGGGCCCCATGGCCAGGCGCAAGCCCGCCCAGCTTTCCGGCGGCCAGCGCCAGCGCATCGCGCTTGCGCGCGCATTGGCCCCCGAGCCGGAAGTGCTGCTGCTGGACGAACCGCTTTCCGCGCTCGACCTGAAGCTCCGCCAGGCGATGCGGAACGAGCTGCGGACCCTGCAGCGCGACACCGGCATCACCTTCGTCTTCGTCACGCACGACCAGGAGGAGGCGCTCGACATGTCGGACCGCATCGCCGTGCTCGGCGGCGGCGAGGTGCAGCAGATCGGCACGCCGACCCAGATCTATGAGGAACCGGTCAACCGCTTCGTCGCCGATTTCGTCGGCGAGACGAATTTCCTCGACGTCGAGGTGCTGGAGACCGCGCCCGGCCAGGCGACCGTCCGCACGCCCTTCGGCGTGGTGCTGACGGCGCCGGCAACCGGCCGTGCCGCCGGGGATCGCGCCACGCTCTCGATCCGGCCGGAGAAGATCAATCTCGGCGACCAGGCGCAGGGCATCGCCTTCACCGGCCGCATCACGGACAAGAACTATATGGGCGGCTATACCCATTACACATTGGACGTCGCGGGTACGGCGCTGCGCGCCTCGCGCCGCAACGCCTCGCGCGAGGGAGACACGATCCCGCTCGGGGCGACCGTTCCGGTGGGTTTCGTCGCCGGCGCGGCGCGGGTGCTGGCGGCATGACGGACAGCGCGCTCCATGCCCCCGCCGAAACGGAACGCGCTCCCCGCGCCCGTTTCTGGCACGACCTTTCCTTCTGGGGGCTGCTGCCGTCCTGGCTGCTGATGGGCTTCGCGCTGATCCTGCCCATCGCCATCATCGCCGCCGTCTCCGTCGCCACGCGCGGCGCGCACGGCGGCTTCACCTGGGATCTGAATCCTGCCGGCTATCGCCAGATCCTGTTCAACGAAGGCTGGACGGGCGAGCTGGAATTCACCCCGCAATACCTCCTGATCATCGCGCGCACCTTCCTGCTCGCCGGCGCGACGACGCTGATCTGCCTCGTCTTCTCCATCCCGGTCGCCTACTTCATCTCCCGCCAGCCGGCCGGCCGCAAGGCGGCCCTCGTCTACCTGGTGACATTGCCGTTCTGGGTCTCGATGATCCTGCGCGTCTATGCCTGGATGATCATGCTCGGCAAGGACGGCACGCTGCCCCGCTTCCTCGAAAATCTCGGCTTCCCCGCCGGCATGAGCTTCATGTTCAACGACGGCGCGACGCTGACGGCGATGGTCTACACCGCCATGCCGCTGATGGTTCTGCCGGTCTTCGCCTCCATCGAGAAGCTCGACGGCACGCTGATCGAGGCCTCGCACGACCTTTACGGCGACCGCTGGGTGACGCTGCGCCGGGTGATCCTGCCGCTGACCGCCCCCGGCATCGTCGCCGGCGCCATCCTCGTCTTCGTGCCCTCGCTCGGCGCGGTGCTGGAGCCGACGCTGATGGGCGGCGGCAAGCAGATGATGATGGGTTCGCTGATCCAGCTTCAGTTCGGCGGCGGGCGCAACTGGCCCTTCGGCGCGGCGATCGCCATGACGCTGATGGCGCTCGTGATGGTCTTCCTGATCTACACGGCGCTGCGCGCCGCCCACAGGGAGGATACCCGATGAGCACCCGCCACGACGTCAAGCGCTACCCCGGCCTCGGCCCGCTGACGGTGCTGTTCTTCGTCTACCTCTACGCGCCGCTGGCCGTGGTGGTGATCTATTCCTTCAACGCCAACCGGATTGCCGGCGTCTGGACCGAGTTCTCCCTGCGATGGTACGCCTCGGCGCTCAACAATGCGGCGCTGATGAATGCGCTCGAGACCTCATTGACGGTGGCGGCCGTGGCGACGGTGGCCTCGACGCTGATCGCCCTTGCGGCGGCGCTGGCGATCATCCGCGGCAGGAACGTGCGCTTCCGCAGGCTCTCGGAGACGATCGTCAACCTGCCGCTGCTGTTGCCGGAAATCGTGCTGGCGGTGGCGACGCTGATCCTCTTCTCGCTGATCGGCATCCAGAACGGCATGCTGAAGCTGATCATCGCGCATTCCGCCTTCTGCACGCCCTTCGCCTTCCTGCCGATCCGCGCGCGCCTGCAAGGCATGTCGCTCGATCTCGAGGAAGCGAGCGCCGATCTTTACGCCGACCGCTGGACGACCTTCCGGCGGGTGACGCTCCCGCTGATCTTTCCCGGCGTCTTCTCCGGCGCGATGCTCGCCTTCCTGATCTCGATGGACGACTTCATCACCTCCAACATGCTGTCGACCGGCGGCACCACCACGCTGCCGGTCTACATCTTCTCGCTCATCCGCAGCGGCACGTCGCCGGAGCTGAACGCGATCGCCACGCTGCTGATCCTTGCCTCGCTGGTCCTTGCCACCGTCGCCCTTCTGGTCGCGGCGCGAGGCGCCCGTGAAATGCCCGAACCATAACCAAAGAGAGGAACAGACGATGAAAAGATACCTGGCAGCCACCGCCCTTGCTCTGGGCTTTGCGACCGCCGCACAGGCGGAGGGACAGCTCAACCTCTATGTCTGGGCCGAGTCCATCTCGCCGGCCCTGATCGAAAAGTTCTCCAAGGAGCATGACGTCAAGGTCAATGTCGACGGCTACACCTCGAACGAGGACCTCCTGACCAAGCTGCAGGCCGGATCGTCCGGCTACGACATCGCCACCCCTTCGCAACACTTCCTGCGGGTGATGATCGATGAAGGCCTCATCGAGAACTACGGCGCCAACAAGCTGAAGGCATACGAGAACATCGACACGCGCTGGCGCAACCAGTGGTGGGACGAGGAGCAGGAATATTCGATCCCGATCGCCTACGGCACCGCCGGCTTCGTCGTGAACACCGAGCAGTACAAGGGGCCGACCGACAGCCTCAAGTATTTCTTCGAGCCGGACGGCGAGCTCAAGGGCAAGATCGCCATGCTCTCCTACCCCGACGAGGTGATCGGCGCCGCCCAGCTCTATCTCGACGTGCCCTTCTGCACGGAGGACCAGGCCGAGATGAAGAAGGTGCTCGACCTCCTGATGGCGCAGAAGCCGTCCGTCGCCGTCTACTCCTCCGACAATATCGCAAGCCGCCTTGCCTCCGGCGAGGTCGCGGCGCATTTCTGGTGGGACGGCGAGGAATTGAAGGCCCGCACCAACGGTTCGCCCTTCGCGCTCGCGATGACCAAGGAGGGCCTCGTCGGCTGGATCGACAGCATGGTCATCCCGAAAGGCGCGCCGAACCAGGACAACGCGATCAAGTTCATCGAGTTCATGTCCACGCCGGAAAACGCCACCGAGCAGATGAACTTCTACGCCCATTCCTCGCCGATGAAGCTCGTGCAGGAAAAGGTCGTTTACACCAAGGAAAAGGCGCCGGAACTCTACCCGGAAGTGCCGGTGGTCTTCTCGCGCACCTGCTCGCCCGCCGCGCAGGACCTGGTGACGCGCGTCTGGACCCAGCTTCTGCAGTAATCCGCGGCGGGGGCGACCAGCCCCCGCCGCTCCTCGCGGAACGGAGCCAGCCATGCCCGCCGATCTCATCATCGTGAATGCCCGCGTGCGCGCCGTTTTCGCGCCGGCGGGAACGACCGCCGTCGCCGTTTCGCGGGGGCGCATCCTCGCGCTCGGCCCGGATGAAGCGATCCGCGCCCATGCCGGGCCCGGCACGCGCCTCATTGATGCGCAGGGACGGGAATTGTTGCCGGGCTTCATAGAAAGCCACCTGCATCTCTTCATGGGCGGGGCGACGCTCGCCATGCTGAACCTCGGCGCCACCTTCGGCTTCGAGGCGGCCCGTACCGCGCTTACGGCGTTCGCCGCCGCCAATCCGGGCGACGACATCCTCTTCGGCTATGCCGTCAACTACGTGATCTTCGGCGAGGACCGGCGGCCCGACCGCCATCTGCTGGACGCGATCATCGCCGACCGCCCGCTCTGCCTGCTGGCGACGGATATGCATTGCGCCTGGGCCAATACCCGCGCCCTGGAGCTCGCAGGCATCCTTAAAGGTGCCGATGTCGGCCACGGTGCCGAAGTGGTGATGGGCGACGACGGGCTTGCCAACGGCGAGCTGCGCGAATTCGCCGCCATGAACCGTGTCAGGATGCTCTCCCGCCTCAAGGGCCGCGATGGCCTGGACTACGATGGCGGCGGCGCGGTTTCGGACGAGGACCGCGCCCATGACAAGGCGCTGATCCGCAAGGCCGGCGACTATTGCGCCCGCCACGGCATCACCACCGCCGTCAACATGGACGGCAATGCCTACCAGGCCGGACTGATGCGCGATCTGGCGCTCGCCGGCGACATGCCCGTGCGGGTGAGCCTGCCGCTCCGGCTGGAACAGCGTCACGGTGCGGAAGGCGTCGCATTGATCGACGGCTTCGGCCCGGAGGTGCCGGACTGGCTGCATTTCGGCCGCATAAAACTCTTCATGGACGGCGTTTACGACACCTGGACGGCGCTGACCGTCACCGACTATCCCGGCCGGCCGGGCTTCCGCTCCGAGCCGCTCATCGCGCCCGACATCTTCAATGCGATTTGCATCGAGGCCGACCGGCGCGGTCTCCAGATCGCGACTCATGCCGTCGGCGACGGTGCGGTGCGCGCCACGATCGACGGCTACGAGGCCGCCCGCAGGGCCAACGGCCCGCGCGATTCCCGCCACCGGATCGAGCATATCGACACGATCACGCGCGAGGACCTGGAACGGCTCGCTCCCCTCGGCATCGTCGCGTCCATGCAGCCCGTCCACCCGCCGGGGTCGGCAGGGCTTCCGCTGGAACCCACGACCACGATCATGGGCCGCGACCGCTGGCCGACCGCCTTTCCCTGGCGGATGATCCGCGAGCGCGGTGTGCCGCTCGCCTTCGGCACGGATTGGCCGGTTTCGCCCATCTCGCCGCTCTACGCGATCCATTGCGCACTCACGCGCCGCCCGTGGGCGCCCGACATGCCCGACCAGCGGCTGACCCTCGACGAATGCCTCCTCGCCTATACCGCCGGCGGCGCCCATGCCGATTTCGCCGAGCACCGCCGCGGCCGGCTGGAACCCGGCTTCGACGCCGATCTGGTGCTGGTCGAGGGCTCGCTGGAAGGCCTTGGCGAAGCCGAGGACGCGGCCCGGATCGCGCTCACGGTCTGCAACGGAACAATCACCTACGACGAGGCACACTAATGGAGACCTTCGACCATATCGTCATCGGCGCGGGCTCGGCCGGCTGCGTGCTTGCCAACCGCCTGTCGGCCGATCCCGCCAGGCGCGTGCTGGTGATCGAGAACGGCGGCAGCGACCGCGACGTGCGCGTGAAGGTGCCGGCCGGCATCCTCGCCATGTACGGACGCCCGCGCTTCGACTACGGTTTCGTCGGCACGCCGCAGCCGGAGCTGAACGGCCGCCGCATCCCGGTGAACCGGGGCCGCATGCTGGGCGGCTCCTCCTCGCTGAACTCCATGCTCTATATCCGCGGGGCGCCGCAGGATTACGACGAATGGCGCGACCTCGGCTGCGAGGGCTGGGGCTGGCAGGGCGTCCTGCCGGTCTTCAAGGCGCTCGAAGGCAACCGGATCGGGCAGGACCCCGCGCTGCACGGCACCGAGGGCGAGCTCTGTGTCGACCGCCCGAAGGACCCGAACCCGGTCTGCCAGGATTTCATCGCCGCCGGCGAAAAGCTCGGCCTGCCGCGCAACACCGACTTCAATGGCCCGAGCCAGCTCGGCCTCGGCATCTACGACGTGACGCAGAGGAACGGCATCCGCTTCTCGGCCTACAATGCCTTCCTCGAACCGGTGCGCAGCCGTCCGAACCTGACGATCTGGACCGGCACCGAGGTTCGCCGCCTGGTCCTCGACGGCGCGCGCGTCACCGGCGTCGAGGTCTTGCGCGAAGGCCGGCCGGTCACCGTCGCCTGCCGCGGCGACATCGTCCTGTCCGCCGGCGCCATCGGCACGCCTATTATCCTCATGGCGTCGGGCATCGGGCCGGGTGCGGCGCTGCAGAAGGAGGGTGTGACGGTTGCCCGCGACCTTCCCGGCGTCGGCCAGAATCTCCGCGACCATGTCGACGGCATGATCACCGTGCGCAGTTCCTCCACCCGCACGCTCGGCATTTCCTTGCGCAATGCCGGCAAGCTCCTTGCCGCGCCCTTCCGTTTCGCGCTCGGCCGCAAGGGGCTCTTCTCCACCAACTATGTCGTGGCCGGGGGCTTTGCGAAAACGCGCCATGCCGGCGATTTGCCGGACGTGCAGTTCCACTTCGTGCCCGGCTATCGCAGCCATCGCGGCCGCCTCGTCGAATGGGGCCACGGCTTTGCCATCCACACCTGCGTGCTGCGGCCGAAATCGGTCGGCGAAATCCGCCTCTCCCGGCAGGACGGGTTTTTCGCGCCGGAGATCGATCACCGCTTCTTCAGCGACCCTCAGGACGCGCGCGTGCTGGTCGAGGGCATCAAGCTCGCCCGCGCGATCTTCGCCGCCCCGCCGATGCAATATCTGAAGGGCCGCGAGATCCTGCCCGGGCCGGATGTGCGCACCGACGACGAGCTCCTCGCCTATCTCAGGGCCGAGGCGCTGACCGTCTATCACCCCGTCGGCACGGCGAAGATGGGCCGCGATGCGCTGGCCGTCGTCGATCCGGTCTCGATGAAGGTCCACGGGATCGAGGGCCTGCGCGTGGCCGATGCCTCGGTCATGCCGACGCTGATCGGCGGCAACACCAATGCGCCTTCGATGATGATCGGGGAAAAATGTGCCCGCGCGATGCTTGGCTGGCGATCGGCAGGGACCGGGACATAGCTTTTTCCGAAGCGGAGGGTCAGTAAAAACGACTTAATCGCCCCGGAGCGCAGCGCTAGAGTCCGCCGGTTCATCCGTGCCGCGCATCAAGGAGATCCACATGCCCGTCCACACCCGCATCCGCCCCTTCAACACGAAGGACACCTATCCCGAGCAGAAGCTGAACAACGACCTCTGCCAGGCGGTGGTGGCGCGCGGCACGACGGTCTTCGTGCGCGGGCAGATCGCGCAGGACCTCGATACGCGCGAAAGCCTGCATATCGGCGATGCCGCGGCCCAGGCCCGCAAGGCGATGGAAAACATCAAAATGCTGCTCGAAGAGGCGGGCTCCGACCTCAGCCACATCTGCCGGGTCGTCGTCTACCTGATCGACATCCGCTACCGCGAGGCGGTGTATCGGGAAATGGGCAAGTATCTCCAGGGCGTCTTTCCGGTCTCCACGGGCCTCGTGGTATCGGCGCTCGCCCGGCCCGAATGGCTGGTCGAAATCGAGGCGACCGCCGTCATTCCCGACGAAGCCTGACGGGAGGACGACATGACTTTTTCCGTCTCCGGCCGCTGCGCCGACACCGGCATGTTCGGCATTGCCGTCTCCTCGTCCTCGCCGAGCGTCGCGGCACGCTGCGCCCATGTGCGGGCCGGCGTGGGCGCCGTCTCGACGCAGAACGTCACCGATCCCCGCCTCGGCCCGAAGGGCCTCGACCTGATGGCCGGGGGGCTTTCGGCGGAAGCCGCGCTCGCGCGCCTCGTCGCGGAAGCGCCGCTTATCGAGTACCGCCAGCTCGCGCTCGTCGATGCCGGGGGGCGGACCGCCACCTATTCCGGGCCCAGGACGCTCGGCACCCATGCATCCGCCCGCGGCGACAATGTGGTTGCGGCCGGCAACATGCTGACGACGACCGAAATCCCGCAGAAAATGGTCGAGGCGTTCGAAGCGGCAAGGGGCCGGCATCTCGGCGACCGCCTGATCGCGGCGATGCGCGCGGCGATCATGGCCGGCGGCGAGGAGGGGCCGGTCCATTCGATGGGTCTCGTGATGGTCGACCGCGTTCCCTGGAATGTCGCGGACCTGCGCGTCGACTGGACCGAGGGCGATCCGATCGAGGAATGCGCCGCGCTCTGGGAACGCTGGCGCAACGAGATGGACGCCTATGTCACACGGGCGCTGAACCCGGCCGACGCGCCGAGCTACGGCGTGCCGGGCGACCGCTGAGGGGATGGCCCTCGCCCATCGTTCAGGAAACGGACGGCGCATGATCCCTTCGACCCCGGAAATCCTCGCCCGCCTCGTCGCCGAGCCGACGGTCTCGCGGACATCGAACCTCGCCCTGCTGGACTATGTCGAGGGCCTGCTCCGCCCCGCCGGCGCCAGGATCGAGCGCTTCTTTCATCCGGACGGCAGCCGGGCCAGCCTCTGGGTGACCATCGGCCCGCACGGACCGGGCGGAGTCGTGCTTTCGGGCCACACGGATGTCGTGCCGGTCGACGGGCAGGACTGGAGCACCGATCCCTTCACCCTGACCGAGCGGGACGGGCGCCTTTACGGGCGCGGCGCGGCGGATATGAAGGGTTTCGTCGCCGCGTCGCTTCGCGCCGCCCTTGCCGCCGCCTCCCGCCCGCTGAAGCGGCCCCTGCATCTGGCACTCTCCTATGACGAGGAGATCGGCTGCATCGGCGTGCGCGGCATGATCGAGGCGCTGGCGGCGCGGCCGGAGCGCCCGGCGCTCTGCATCGTCGGCGAACCCACCGGCATGCGGATCGCGACCGGCCACAAGGGCAAGCTGGCGCTCAGGGCCTGCTGCCACGGACAGGAAGGGCATTCCGCGCTTGCCCCCAACGCGCTGAATGCGCTGCATCTCGGCGCGGCCTTCATCACCGCCCTGCAGGCGCGGCAGGAGGAAATCTCCCTTACAGGCAGGCGCGATCCCGGCTACGACATCCCCTATTCCACCATCCATGCCGGCATGATGCGGGGCGGCACTGCGCTCAACATCGTCCCGAACGCCTGCGAGATCGACTTCGAGATCCGCAACATCGCCGAAGACGCCGCCGAGGACATCCTCGCCGGCATCGAGGCGGACGCCGAAACCATCGCCGCGCCCCATCGCAACCGCTTCCCGATGGCCTGCATCGAGATCGAGCGGGTTTCCGGCTATCCCGGCCTCGACACCCGCCCCGACGCCCCGGCGGTACGGCTCCTCAACCGGATCCTCGGCGAGGACGGCGCCATGCTCAAGGTCGCCTTCGGCACCGAGGGCGGTCTCTTCCATCAGGAACTCGGCATCTCCACCGCCGTCTGCGGCCCCGGTTCCATGGAGCAGGGACACAAGCCGGACGAATTCGTCAGCAGCGACCAGCTCGCGCGATGCGACGCAATGCTTGCCCGCCTGGTCGAGGACCTCGCCTCGTGCGCATAGTGAGGTCCAAAGAAGCTTGATGGGGCGCTATCCCCTAAAGTCCGACGAGATCGCCGCCTTTCAGCCCGAGCATCATTGCGGGCCATTGCGGCTGCACAAATAATCCTCAAATGAATTCTTCACTGCGAAGCGATGATTGTGTACACACATGATCAGGAAATACAGACACGGCCAGCGTGGTGTTTGACTCGCCAGGCCGAACCGCGACCGCTTCTTGGAGAATGAGATGACCGGGCCGAGTGCCGTCAGGAATGACCGCCACCCTTCTCCAATCTCGAAATCCACCAAGGACGACTGGATCGCTGCCGCGGTCGATATCCTGATCCTGGAGGGCATCGATCAGGTAAAGATACAGGTGATCTCGAAGAGGCTCGGCGTTTCCCGCTCCAGCTTCTACTGGTTTTTCAAGGACATCGGCGAGCTGCAGGATGAGCTGCTCTCATACTGGTTGCGACGCAACACCGGTCCGGTGATCGAACGCGCTATGCGCCCAGCGAAAAACCTCACCGAAGCGGTCTGCAATGTCTTTGAATGCTGGATCAATCCATCGCTGTTTGATTCAAGCCTAGACACGGTCGTCCGTTTCTGGGCGCGCAAGGATCCGAACGTTAGATCCATCGTAGAACAGGCCGATCGTCAACGAATCGAGGCCTTGACTCACATGTTCAGTCGGTACGGGATGAAGGACGGGGAAGCGTTCATCCGCGCACGAGTCCTCTATTTCACGCAGGTCGGCTATTTTGCGTTGGAGGTGCGCGAGTCACTTGAGACCCGAACAAAGCACCTCCGCAACTATCTGCTGGCCCATATGGGGTCGGAACCCGACGAGAGCGCGCTGGAGGCGTACATCCGGCGGATCGAGGGCCTGAAGGGCAGGCCCGCATAACTGTTGCGCGCGGGGCGACGCTCCGTCCGAACCATCGATCGGCGAAAACCTGCGCCACGCGCCCACGGCGCCTTCCCCGCTTGGAAATTCTTGGGCGTTCGGAAACGTGTGCAGGCTTCTTCGAACAAATTTCTGGACACATATGAACATAGATGTTACGTCATCTGCATGTCCAGCCAAGGGAGGTCGGCCTTGAAGACCCGCTATCGCGTCATAATCATCGGTGGCGGCGTCGTCGGCGCTTCCGTGGCCTATCACTTGACGAAGATGGGCTGGACAGATGTGGCCATCGTCGAACGTGAAGTCCTCACTGCTGGTTCGAGCTGGCACGCAGCCGGCGGCTTCCACGCCCTGAATTCCGATCCCAACATCGCGGCTCTCCAGTCCTACACGATCGACCTCCTGCAGGAGATCGAGCGCGAGTCCGGCCAGAGCGTCGGCATGCACATGACCGGAGGCATCAGCTTCGCCTGCGCTCCGGAACGGTGGGAATGGCTGCAGTCGACCTATCGCGTCTTCCAGACGATGGGCATGAACGATGTGGAACTGATCGGGCCGGACGAGATCAAGCGGCTGGTTCCGATCATTAACGCCGAAGGGATCATAGGCGGCCTCTACGCGGCGAGGGAAGGCTACATCGATCCCTCGGGTGTGGTCCATGCCTATGCCAAGTGCGCGCGTATGCGCGGCGCGGACGTGATCGAGCACAACCGGGTCCTGGAGCTGAAGCATCTGCCGGACGGAACCTGGGACGTGGTGACGGAGAAGGGCACCATCCGCGCCGAGCATGTCGTCAATGCCGGCGGGCTCTGGGCCAAACAGGTCGGCCTCATGGCCGGCGTCGATCTGCCGGTGTCTCCGCTGGAACATCATTACCTCGTGACGGAAACCGTTCCGGAAGTCGCTTCGCTGGCACAGGAGTTCCCGGCGGCCGTGGACCTCGAAGGCTTCACCTACATGCGCCAGGAGCAGAAGGGCGTCCTTCTCGGCATCTACGAGCGAAAGTTCCAGCATTGGAACATGGACGGCGCCCCGTGGGATTACGGCATCGAGCTCATCCAGGAGGACACCGATCGGATCGCGGACGAGCTCGTCATGGCGTTCAACCGCTATCCCGTTCTGGAGAAGGCCGGTGTCCGCCGCTGGGTGAACGGCGCCTTCACCTTCTCTCCCGACGGCAATCCGTTGGTCGGTCCCGTGCGCGGCGTCCGGAACTACTGGGTGGCCTGCGGCGTGATGGCGGGATTCCTGCAGGGCGGCGGCGTCGGCAAGTCGCTGGCGGAGTGGATGGTCCATGGAGAGCCGGAGGCCGACGTCTTCGGCATGGACATCGCCCGCTACGGCGCCTTCTCGTCCAACCGCGAATATATCCGCCAGACCACCGGCCAGTTTTATTCGCGTCGCTTCGTCATGACCTATCCGAACGAGCAGCTTCCCGCCGGCCGGCCTCTGAAGATGCCGCCTGCCTACGATGCGATGACGGCCGCCGGCGCGCGATGGGGGGTTAGTTGGGGTCTCGAAATACCGCTTTACTTCGCGAAGGACGATTTCGTCGAGCAGCCGACGCTCAAGCGCTCCAACGCCTTCGAGATCGTCGCAAGGGAAGCGCGCGCGGTGCGTGAAAGCGCGGGACTCCTCGATATCTCGGCATATTCGCGTTACGAGGTCACGGGCGCCAAGGCGGCCCAATGGCTCGACCGTATCCTTGCGTCCAGGCTGCCGAAGCCCGGCCGGTCCCGCCTTGCTCCCATGCTCGGCCATGACGGCCGCCTGAAGGGCGATCTGACCGTCCTCAACTGGGGAGACGGCAGATGGTGGCTGATGGGCTCCTATTACCTGCGCGAATGGCACATGCGCTGGTTCGAGCACCTGTTGGAAGAGGACGTCCGGATCGACGACATCTCCGACAGCGTCGTCGGCTTCGCCCTCACCGGGCCGAGGTCGCGCGATATCCTCAAGAAACTCACGCATCGCGACCTGTCGAACGAAGCCTTTCCCCTCTTCGCCTGTTCCGAGCTCGATGTCGGGCTCCTGCGGCTGAAGGCGGCCCGCATCTCGCTGACGGGCGAGATCGGCTACGAGCTGAACTGCAAGGCCGTCGAGCATGCGACGCTTCGGCGGATGCTGCTTGAGGCCGGGGCTCCGTTCGGCCTTGTCGAGGTCGGGTTTGCCGCGGGACACTCGCTCCGGCTCGAGAAGAGCTTCGGCATCTGGAACCGGGAATTCACGCAGAGCTATACGCCGGCCATGACGGGGCTCGATCGCTTCATCGCGTTCGACAAGGGCGATTTCATCGGCAGGAGCGCCGCGCTCGCCGACAGGGAGCGCGGGAGTTTGCGCCGCCTCGTCACGCTTGAGATCGATGCCGTCGATGCCGATGCCAGCGGATACGAGCCGATATGGCAGGATTCCAAGTTCGTCGGCTACGTGACGTCCGGCGGTTATGGCCACACTCTGGGCAAGAGCCTTGCCCTGGCGCTCGTCGACCGGGCCGTCGCCGCCGAAGGAACGTCCGTCACCGTTCACGTCGTCGGTCGGGAGCGTTCGGCAACGGTCATTGCGCCATCTCCCTATGATCCTGGCGGCGCGGCGATGAGGCGGTAAGAGTCACTCCGTTCAGTCCTTGAGAAGGTACCAAGATGGACCTCGAACTGATCCAACGGATCATCCCGACACTGTTTCAGGCGGCGATCGTGACGGTCGAGGTCGCCGCGATGACGCTTGTCCTCAGCCTGGCGGTGGGCGCCGTGATCGCGGTCGCGCGCTTCTCCCGGTTTTTCCCGGTCCGGCTGCTGGCCGCGTCTTACGTCAGCGTGATCCGCGGCACGCCGGTCCTCGTGCAGCTTTTCATCGTTTTCTTCGGCGGGCCGCAAGTGGGCCTGCACCTCGAACCGATGGCCGCCGCCGTGATCAGCTTCGGTTTCAATCTCGGCGCTTACATGTCGGAGGCCATCCGCGGTGCGATCCTCGCCGTCGACCCGGGACAAAGGGAGGCGGCGCGCAGCCTCGGATTCAGCCGCGCGCAGACGATGCGGTTTTTCATCCTGCCGCAGGCGGCGCCCCTCATGGTCCGGTCGATCGGCGTGAACACCGTCGTGCTCGTGAAATCCACCGCGCTCATTTCGACGATCGGCATTGTCGACCTGACATACTCCGCGCAGCGCCTCGTGACGTCCACCTTCAAGCCGTTCGAGGTTTTCGGCGTGACCGCCGTCTACTACCTCGTCATCATCTACGGTGTGGCGAAGGCGGTGGATTGGCTTGAAGCCCGTTTCCGGAACAACGAAAGCCTTGCCAAATGAGCCTCGACTTCACCGTTGTGCCGGCTTTCCTTGGAACGATCGCGATCGGCGGCCTCTGGACGATCGTCATCACGCTGTTGTCCGCCGCAATCAGCCTGGCCGGCGGCATCGGCTTCGCGCTGATCCTGCTTTACGGACACCCGCTGATCCGGCTTCCGGTCCGCTTCGTCGTGTTCCTGTTCATGGGAACGCCGCTACTGCTGCAACTCTTCATGATCTACTACGGTCTTTCGCAGCTCGGCGTGAACCTGCCGGCGTTCTGGACGGGCGTTGCCGGTCTCGGCCTTCACTACGCGGTCTACAACGCGGACATCATCAAGGCTACGATCCGCAACGTCGATGTGGGGCAGAGCGAGGCGGCGCGCACGCTCGGTTTCGGCCGGATCGCGACGTTGCGGTATTTCGTGGTTCCTCAGGCTCTGCTCAATGCCGTCCCGCAGCTCGGCAACAACATGATCATCCTGCTCAAGGATTCCGCCCTGCTTTCCGTGCTCGGCATCACCGAGCTGGTCCTGGCGTCGCAACTGGCGATCAGCCGTACCTTCCGCCCCTTCGAGTTCTACATCACCGCGGCCGCATTCTATTACGTCATCAACCTCGCCATGGAGTTCGCTTTGCGCTGGGTGGCTGCCAAAACGGAGGAAATTCGATGACCCACCATCCTGCCGGCATGGTCGACCTCAAGGGCATCCACAAGGCCTACGGGAACCTTGAGGTGCTGAAGGGCATCGATCTCAGTGTGGCGCGGGGAAAAATCCTCTCGATCATCGGCCCGAGCGGTTCCGGCAAGAGCACGCTCCTGCGCTCCATCAACATGCTCGAGACCGTCAATGCAGGGGAGATCTGGCTTGACGGCGTCCGGGTGAACGCACCGCTGAAGGGCAGGGCCTTCGAAGCCCACATCAACAAGGTGCGGCAGGAAATGGGCATGGTCTTCCAGCAGTTCAACCTGTTTCCGCACCTGACGGTAATGCAGAACATCACCATCGGCCCGATCAAGCTCAAGGGTCTTGGCAAGCGCGAGGCGGAAGACCGGGCACGGGCGCTCCTCGCGAAGGTCGGCCTGTCCGAGAAGGCCGACGTCTATCCCGCCCGTTTGTCGGGAGGGCAGAAGCAGCGCGTCGCCATCGCGCGGGCGCTCGCGATGCAGCCGAAGGTCATGCTTTTCGACGAAGCGACCTCGGCGCTCGATCCGGAACTGGTCGACGAGGTCAACATGGTGATGAAGCAACTGGCCGAGGAGCACATGACGATGCTGATCGTGACCCACGAGATGCGCTTCGCCGCGGATGTTTCCGACCGGGTTCTGTTCATGGACGGCGGCGTGATCGTCGAAGAGGGGCCGCCGGACCAGGTCTTCACGGCGCCGATACAGGAGCGGACGCGCAATTTCCTTCGCAAATATCTGGGTGGCTAGAACCTAAGACGAGACGGAAAAGCGAGGGTGGGACGGGATCCATGGCCGCATGGCCATGGCGGAGGTTCTGCGCGCTCTGCGGGCAGGGTGGCGTGCTGCAAAAAAAAGCGATGGGATCATCAATCGGAACGAACATGGCTGAATATTCGGTTTTTTCGCTTGTCAGGCACGCGCTGGGCGGCAACCGCGGCTGGCGCGAGGCATGGCGCAAGCCGCAACCAAGGGACCGCTACGACGTCGTCGTCGTCGGTGGCGGCGGGCACGGGCTTGCGACGGCCTACTATCTGGCGAAGAACCATGGCCTGACGAATGTGGCCGTCGTGGAGAAGGGCTGGATCGGGGGCGGAAATGTGGGGCGCAACACCACGATCGTCCGGTCGAACTACCTGCTGCCGGCCAATCAGCAGTTCTACGAGTTCGGCCTGAAGCTCTGGGAGCAGCTATCCCACGAATTGAACTACAACGTCATGTTTTCCCAGCGCGGCTCGGTCTACCTGGCGCATGACCCCGGCCAGATGGACGCGCTCTACCGCCGTGGAAATGCGATGAGGCTCGCCGGAATCGATGCGGAGATGCTGACGCCGCAACAGGTGAGGGATCTCGCGCCGGGTCTCGACATCGCGGCCGACGCGCGCTTTCCCATCCTTGGCGGTCTCAATCAGCCGCGTGCGGGCACAGCACGGCACGATGCCGTCGCCTGGGGCTATGCCCGGGCGGCGGACCGCCTCGGCGTCGATATCATCGAAAACTGCGGCGTGACCGGCTTCATCCGCGAGGGGGAGCGTGTCGTCGGCGTCGAAACGGTGCGGGGAACGATCCGTGCCGATAAGGTCGCCGTCGCCGTGGCCGGCGCGACGAGCGAGGTCATGGCGATGGCCGGTATCCATGACCTGCCGATCGAAAGCCATGTCCTCCAGGCCTATGTGTCGGACTCGCTGAAGCCGGTCCTGGACACCGTGATCGTCTTCGGCTCCGGCCATCTTTACATCACCCAGTCCGACAAGGGCTCGCTCGTCTTCGGCGGCGATCTGGACGGCTACAATTCCTACGCCCAGCGGGGAAACCTGCCGGTGCTCGAAGATCTTATGGCGGGCATCGTCAATTTCTTCCCAGGGCTCGCACAGGTTCGTCTTCTGCGCAGTTGGGGCGGCATCATGGACATGTCGATGGACGGATCGCCGATCATCACGACCGGCCCGCTGCCGGGAATGTACCTCAATGCGGGCTGGTGCTACGGCGGCTTCAAGGCGACCCCGGCATCGGGCTTCTGCTTTGCGGATACCATCGCCAACGACCGGCCGCACAGGCTCGTCGAACCCTTCAACCTGAACCGTTTCGCCCTCGGCAAGGTGCTCTCGGAAAACGGTTCCGGCCCCACACCCCGTTTGCACTGAGACCCGGCGATGCAGATAAGATGCCCCCATTGCGGCCCGCGCGACCTGTCGGAATTCACCTATCAGGGCGATGCCACGCGGGACTATCCCGGTCTCGACAGCGACGATGCCGATCTCTGGGATCGGTACGTGCACGCCCGCAAGAATCCGGCCGGGCCGCACAGCGAGTTCTGGCACCACACCGGTGGCTGCCGGTCCCATCTTCGCGTCCTGCGCGATACGCGGGATCATCGGATTCATGCCGTGGAGCTCGCTACCGGAGGCAGGTCATGACCAGATACCGCCTCGCCAAGGGCCTCGATGTCGATCGCGCCAGGCCGGTGCGGTTCACCTTCGACGGCCGGGCCTATGCCGGTTTGCACGGCGATACGCTTGCGTCCGCTCTGCTGGCTGCCGGGAATACCCTGTTCGGACGTTCCTTCAAGTATCACAGGCCGCGCGGATTGCTGTCGGCCGGGATCGAGGAGCCCAATGCGCTCGTCACGGTTCTGCGCGGCGATCGCCGAGAGCCCAACCTTCGCGCCACCGAGGTCGAGCTGTTCGACGGCCTCGTCGCCGAGAGCCAGAACCGGTTTCCTTCGCTCGACTTCGACGTCCATGCCGTGAACGGCATGGCCGGGAAGATCCTCTCGGCGGGTTTCTACTACAAGACCTTCATGGGGCCGAAGGCGCTCGGCGGAACGCGTTTCTGGCATGTCTGCGAAGGCTTCATCCGCCGGGCTGCCGGTCTCGGAAAAGCCGGAGAGGCCGCCGATCCGGATCGCTACGAGAAGGTCAACGCCTTCGCGGACGTTCTGGTGGCGGGCGGCGGAGTCGCCGGCATGCGGGCGGCTCTTGCCGCGTCGGAATCCGGCGCCAGGGTCATTCTTGCGCATGGCGGCCCGAACCTCGGAGGCATCGCCAGGTGGTCGGGAAGCACGGTCGACGGCCAGCCGGCGAATGAGTGGATCGACAAGACGGAGGCCGAGCTGCGCCGGCGCGGCAATGTCCGGATCCTCCTGAGATGCATGGTCTGGGGCGCCTATGACGGGTCGGTCTTCGCCGCCCTGGAGAAGGTCTCGGATCATCGCGGGAAACCCGCGCCGGGCGCGCCGCGCCAGCGCCACTGGGTCATCCGCACCGAAAGCGTTGTGCATGCGACGGGCGCGCATGAGCGGCCGCTCGTCTTTCCGGGCAATGACAGGCCGGGGGTCATGCTGGCGGCGAGCGCTGCGCGCTATGCGTCGCAATATGCGGCTGCCCCCGGGCGGCGCGTGGTCGTCTTCACCAACAATGATAGCGCCTATGCCAGTGCGCGCATCCTGCACGCGGCCGGGGTGAGCGTGTCCGCCATCGCCGACCTGCGTCCTGCCGTCCCGGACGCCGCAAAAGCCATCGCCCGCGACGTCGGCGCCGAGCTCCTTGTGGATCATGTGGTCGTTGCAACCCGCGGCCGCAGGGCGATCGACGGCGTGGTGGTTCGCAGCGGGGACGGGAGCACGCGCCGACTGGCCTGCGATTGCCTGGCAATCTCGGGCGGCTGGTCGCCCGCGATCCAGCTTGCGACGCATGGCGGCTCGAAGCCCGTCTGGAATGCGGCACGCCAGTGCTTCACGGTGGAAGGCGCCGCGGGCATGGCCGCGGCGGAATTCGATTTCGGACCGGGCCTGTCTCCAAATCCCGCCGATGTCCTGGAGGTCGACGCCGAGGGAAAGGCGTTCGTCGATTTCCAGCATGACGTCACCACGGACGATATTCGCCTCGCCCATCGGGAGGGCTTCAGCGCGATCGAGCATCTGAAACGCTATACGACCCTGGGAATGGCGACCGACCAGGGCCGCAGCGCGAATGTCGCGGCGATGGCGATGATCGCAAGGCTGACGGACCGCTCCGTCGAGGCGACGGGCACGACGCGGTTCCGGCCCCCGGTCGCGCCCGTCCCGGTGGCCGCGCTCGCCGCCGAGCGCAAGGATCACGTCCGCGCGATCCGGCGGACCCCGATGCACGACTGGCATCTCGCCCACGGCGCCGAGATGATGCCTTCCGGCCTGTGGCAGCGTCCCCGGATCTACCGGCGCGCCGGCGAGACGCTTCAGGATGCGATCACGCGTGAGACGCTGGCCGTCCGCCAGGGCGTCGGCCTGGTCGATGTCTCGACCTTGGGCAAGATCATGGTCCAGGGCCCGGACGCGGGCGCCTTTCTCGACCGTATCTATGCGAATCGCTTCTCGACGCTCCTGCCCGACCGGGCGCGCTACGGTGTGATGCTGCGCGAGGACGGCCACGTGATGGATGACGGAACGGTCTGGCGACTGTCCGAGAACGACTGGTTCATGACGACCTCGACCGGCCAGGCCGGCAATGTCCTGATGCATCTCGAATATTGCCTCGACATCCTCTGGCCGGATCTCAAGGTCGCGGTCTGCCCGGTCACCGACGAATGGGCCGGCATGGCGATCGCGGGACCGAAGTCGCGGGACGTTCTTGAAGCGTGCGTGTCGGGCATCGCCGTTTCCGACGAAGCTCTGCCCAGGATGGGCATCGTCCACGGCTCCATTGCGGACAGGCCGGTCATGGTCGCCCGGCTGTCGTTTTCCGGCGAGCGCGCCTTCGAGGTTTTCACGCCCGCCGGAAACGGGCTTTCGGTCTGGCAGAGGTTGCTCGACGCGGGCGCCGCCATGGGCATCACGCCCTACGGGATCGAGGCGCTGGACACGCTCCGCATCGAGAAGGGCCATCTGACGGCCGCCGAGATCGACGGCCGGACGACCGCGCGGGACCTCGGGCTTGCCTGGGCGCTCTCGAAGGAAAAGCCCTTCGTCGGCAAGGTCCTGATGGAACGGCCGGGCCTCAATGCTTCAGACCGCCTGCAACTCGTCGGCCTGATCCCGGAAGACGGGCAGACCATCAGCGGCGGAGCGCATATCACCGAACGTTCCGCGGAAAGCGGACCTGTGCCAAGCCTCGGCCACGTCACCTCCGCCTGCCTGTCGCCGAGCCTGGGGCGGCCCATTGCCCTGGGCCTGCTCAGCGCCGGCCGGGAGCGGTTGGGGCAGGTGCTGTGGCAAAGCGACCCGTTGCGATCGCGTTTCGGGAAGGTCCGGGTCGTCTCTCCGCACTTTTTCGATCCAGAGGGGGAACGTCAGAATGGCTGAGAGTGCAATTCACCGGTCGATGGCGCTGCGGATCGAAGGCCTTTGCGAAGCAAGGCTGGTGCAGATCGCCTTCTATGCGAGAAGCGGGAGCGGGTCCGCCGGGCATCTTCCGATACCGGCCGGCCTCACCGCAGACGGCTGCTTCACCTTTTCGCCCGCGCCCGGCCGGGTGATGCTCTATAGCCCCGTCTCGAGCGGCTGGTCCGGCACCGCCGATGCCGTGCCTCCTCATTTCGGCTGCGTCACCGAGCTCAGCCATTCCCGCAGCGCCTATGTCGTCAGCGGCTCCGGCGCCGAGCGGTTTCTGGCGTCGCTTTTTGCGATCGATTTTTCGACTGCGTCCTTCCCGATCGGCAAGGGCATTGCGACCGTCCATCACGAGGCGCCGGTATACCTCATCCGCGCCGCCGCGGATGCGTTTCATTGCCTGGTGGCACGCTCCTTCGGCCGGGATTTCGAAACGGTCATGCGCAACGTCGCCAAAGGGTGGGATGATGCCCGTGCAGCCGACCTTCAACCCCGATGAGCTTACGATGACCAAATTCTGCCTGACCGTCGCCTGCAAATCCACCCGGGGGATCGTGGCGGCCATCTCCGCCTACCTCGCCGGGCAAGGGTGCAACATCACCGACAGCGCGCAGTTCGACGATACGGCGACCGGCAGGTTCTTCATGCGGGTGAGCTTCGTTTCCGAGGAAGCAAAGGACCTTGCGGCCTTGCGGCAGGGCTTCGAGCCCATTGCGCAAGACTTCGACATGCAATCGGCCTTCCATGACGAGCGCTCGAAAATGAAGGTCCTCATCATTGTGTCGCGCTTCGGCCATTGCCTGAACGACCTGCTCTACAGATGGAGGATCGGCGCGCTGCCGATCGACATCGTCGCCGTGGTGTCGAACCACTTCGACTATCAAAAGCTCGTCGTCAATCACGACATCCCCTTCCATTGCATCCCGGTCACCAAGGAGAACAAGGCGAGGGCGGAGGCCCAGCTCCTGGAGCTGGTCGACCGGACCGGTGCGGAGCTGATCGTGCTGGCGCGCTACATGCAGGTTCTGTCGGATGCGCTCTGCAGGAAAATGTCCGGCCGCATCATCAACATCCACCATTCCTTCCTGCCGAGCTTCAAGGGCGCCAATCCCTACAGGCAGGCCCATGAGCGGGGCGTCAAGCTGATCGGCGCCACATCGCACTATGTGACCGCCGATCTGGACGAAGGACCGATCATCGAGCAGGACACGGTCAGGGTTACGCACGCTCAGAGCGCCGACGACTATGTCACCCTGGGGCGCGATGTGGAGAGCCAGGTCCTCGCCCGCGCCATGCACGCCCACATTCACAGAAGGGTTTTCCTGAACGGCAACAAGACCGTCGTCTTTCCCGCGTCGCCCGGCTCCTACGCCTCCGAGAGGATGGGCTAGGGGACGCTCCGGCCACGGTGGAGCAGCACTTATCTTGGTGCCTTACGGCAAGAGGAGAAGCCTGGCATGGACCTGGAAACGCGACAGTTCATCGAGAATGCGACGCTCCTTTTCATCGCATCCCGCAATGCCAAGGGAATGGTTGACGTTTCACCGCGCGGCGGCCAGCCAAGCGTCGTGCGGGTTACCGACGACGGCACGTTGCTGCTGCCCGACTACAGCGGCAATCGCCGCCTGGATACGATCGCCAATCTTCTGACCAATCCCAATGTCGCGCTGCTCATTGTGAACCGAGGCTGCGACAGGTACCTGCATATCACCGCGCAGGCGGCCGTGTCGTTCCTGAAGGAGGATCTGCTCCTCTTCCCCGCCGATGAAAATCCGGCGCTCAGCGTGCTCGTCCTCCAACCGAAAGCCATTGAATTCGCGAAAAGCGAAGCCTTCGCGCGCGGGGATTTCTGGGCTGACCCCACCAGGCGCAAGCCGCCGCTGGATCTCGTCGCGATCATCGGCGAGGACCAGGCCGCGAATACGGCTGCAGGCTCGGATTTCGTCCCCAGGGACGGGGAGGAGGAACATGTCCTGGCGGCGGCGGGCGTGCGCGGCGTTTACGCCATGCCGAGCGCGCTGGTGCTACGGAAAGTCGGCCAGTTCGCCGGTCCCGCCGGCCTGCGTTTCCTTGAAAAGGCGACGTTCGTGGTCATCGCGCACGATCGCGCCGATGGAGAGGTCGCCATCGGCCTGGCGGGAGAGGCGCCGGTGTCGGTCGTCCCGTCGGGCAACACGCCCGTCTATCGCCTGCAGCTTCCGTCCGATGTCTCGACGGGCGCAAGGGGTGAATGCGCGCTTCTCGTCGTCGTGCCGGGCCAAAACGAGCTTCTTCGCATCAACGGGCGCTTCGAACGGGAAGCCGGTGCGTTGACGATCACCTCGCGCGAGGTCTTCTTCCATTGCTCCGCCGCCTTTTCCCGCGCGCGGATCTGGCAGCAGGATCGGCGCAAGTTTTGGTCGGGAAAGCGCCGCTTCATCTGTGTCGAGCGCCATCGTGAGAGCCCCGACGTCACCTCGTTCGTCCTCAAGCCATTCGACAACGCTCCGATCGGCCCGGTTCTGCCGGGGCAATACATCACGGTCTCATTGCCCGACGAAAATGGTACGCCGAGACAGCGGTCCTACTCCGTCTCGCGCCGACCGGACGGGAAAACGCTGCGCATTTCGGTGCGCCGCATCGGCGCCGGAGGCGTGTCGGACCTTCTGCACGACACGGCCGAGCCGGGGACCGAGATTCTCGTCGGCAGCCCGGCGGGCCGGTTCGTTCTCTCGACCCCGCCAGGACGCCCCATTGTTTTCCTGAGCGCCGGCGTCGGTGTCACGCCGCTCTTGCCCATGCTGGAGGAAGTGGTGGGCGAGGATAGCGGCCGCGAGGTCCTGTTCGTCCATGCCGCCCGTGACGGCGCTCATCATCTCTTTGAAGGAGAGGCCCGCGCGATTGCGGCGCGCGCAAAGAATGGCGGCATCCGTCTCGTGTCCTGCTATTCCCGCCCACGGCCGGAAGACGCCTGCGATCTGTCAGGCCGCATCGATGCCGCCGCGATTGCTCGCATGGTCCAGGTGAAAGAAGCGGATTTTTACATCTGCGGCCCTTCTGCCTTCATGATGTCGCTCCGTGACGGGCTCATCGCCCATGGTGCGGCGCCCGAAGCGATCAAGATCGAAGCATTCGAGGCGTCCGCGGGCGCTGCGTTCGAGGTACCGGGCAGGGCTATCGCCAGCGCCAGCACCGTGGCGTTCGCCAAGTCGGGCAAGACGGCTGTCTGGTCGCCGAGCGAGGGATCGCTGCTCGATCTCGCGCTCAAGAATGGCGTCGACGTAGCCTATTCCTGTCGAATGGGGGACTGCGGATCCTGCGTCCAGAATATTGTCAGCGGGCTTGTCGATTATCCCGGCGGCGAGGTGCCGCTGCTGGCCTACGGCCAGGTCCTGCTGTGCCAGGCAATTCCACAGGGGGACCTGGTGGTCGATTGCTGAAACGTGCCCGGCCGGACTGGCGCGGGAGCAGGCCCCTGCGGCACATCAAGCCGGTCCGAGAATGATGAACGTTTCGCTTTTCGCGACCCCCTCCATCTGACGCACGGTCGATGTCAGGGAGTTCAACTCGTTCATCGTCGGGACCTCGATTTCGCCGATCAGGTCCCAATGTCCGTTGGTGGTCGAAACCGCCACGAAGCCGGGCATCTTCTTTATGTTCGAGATGGTGGCCGATATATGCCGGCCGCCAAGCTCGATCATGACGATGGCGCGTATCAACTCTCCCTTTTGCGCCTCGCGAAGGCGGACCGTGAAGCCTTTGATGGTGCCGTCGGCGATCAACTTATCCAGATGCTTCTGCACCGTCCCGCGCGCAACCCCCAATATGTCGGCAAGCTTCGGAACGGATGCCCTCCCGTTTATCCGAAGTTCGGCGATTAGACGCTGGTCGAGATCACTCATTTGGCCGGCCTGACGATTGTGGAACTTGTGCTGTCTAAACTGACAGATTCCTGTCGGAATTGCTCCAATTTAATGTTCTGCATTTTCGAAATCGGACTATCTTTCTAGGTGTCGTGACGGGTTTCGCTCACGAACAACAAACAGGTGGAACAGCTTGAAGCGAGCCCGCCAGCTATTCACTTTCCGATAGAAATGGCGTGGCTGTGCAGAGCAGCAGAAAGGTTACGACAATGAAACTGGCAGCTCCGATCAGTGCGGCTATTCTTACGCTCATTATCGGTTTCTCTTCCGCGAATGCGGACGATCTCCAAAAGATCAAGGATGCAGGCGAGATGAGTTGCGCCCTTTCCGGCGCATTCCCGCCGTTCAGCTTCGTCGACGAACAGAACAACGTCGTCGGCTTCGACGTCGATATCTGCAATGCGGTCGCGCAGGAGCTCGGCGTAAAGGCAAAGGTGGTCACGACGGCGTGGGACGGCATCCTCGCAGGGCTGGTGACCGGGCGATACGACACCATCATCGGCTCCATGGGCGTCAGCGAGGAAAGGCAGAAGGCCGTCGATTTCACGAACACCTACTACCATTCGGGCCTGGCGATCTTTGTGAGCGAAGGATCACAGGCCAAGAGCGTTGCCGACCTCGAAGGCAAGACGATCGGCGTCACCCTCGGCGAACTGGGCGAGGAGTGGGCGCAGAAGCGCGGGGGCTGGACGCTTCGAACCTACAAGGGCCTGCCCGAGCTCCTGCTTGAGCTTCAGTCCGGCCGCATCGACGCCATAGTGACCGACGACGTTCCGGTTCTCGTGGCGGTGAAAGACAAGAAGGCCAACGTTCGCATGGTCGAGGCTCCCGATCTTCCGAAGTGGGATGTGGCCGTCGCCATCCGGAAGGACAATCCGGAACTCAGGGAGGCGATCAACAAGGCGATAGCCAGCATCAGGGAAAGCGGGAAATATCTTGAAATCGCCAACAAGTGGGTCGGGTCAGACATTTTCTAGACGGTATTTCAGGGCGCGCGGAGAATCCAGGCGGCCTCCGCGCGCACGGAAGACCTGCGCGACAGCTTCTTCGCCGTGGCCGTCGCGGTTTTGTTGACGAAGCCAACCCTCCGAAGTCTGGCGACTTGGAAGTGCCGGAGAAACCACGTTCATGCCGTTGCGCGATTCTGCCATTACACGCATCCATGCCCGACGGAACCAGTGCTGCTACGGCATGGGCCTCGGCATCATCATCCTCGACGACCCCTATCCGGGTTTTCCCGGCGATGTACGAAACGCCAGCGCCTATCCTTTTCCGATCCAGTACGAGATCGCCGAGGACGTAGACATCGCCAAACTGCTCCGCAATGAAGATAAGGCGGAGCTTCTGGAGCCGATCCTGAAGGCGGCGCGCAAGCTGGAGCGCATGGGTTGCCGCGCCATCGCTGCCGAATGCGGCTATTTCGCATGGTTTCAGAAGGAAATCGCAAGTGCGGTCGATGTGCCTGTCTTTGCATCGAGCCTCTTGCAGATACCATTGGCGCAGATGGTGACCGGCCCTGACAAGGTTGTCGGTGTCCTCGTAGCAGTTGCCGACTATCTGCGCGACCGCCATTTGACTGGGGTAGGCGTCACGCTCGGGACAAATTATGTCGTCCACGGCGCCATGGACAACGGTCAGATACCCGAACTCCATAACCTCTGGAACCGGGACGTCCGTCCTGACGTCCCTACCGCCGATTACGATCTCGCGGAACGCGAACTGGTGAAAGTCGCCAAGGACTTCGCGCTCGCCCACCCGAACATGGGGGCAATGGTCTTGGAATGCACGGGCTTCCAGCCATTCGGCCGTGCAATACAGCGAGAAATCGATATGCCGGTATTCAGCTGGTCGACGCTGCTGGATTACGCCTATTCAGTCGCGGTTCATCGCGATTTCTATGGGCATGTTTAAGACGTGGATATGCCCGATCTCGTTTTGAGCTGAAGAGGCGCGAGCCATTGGCCCGACCGTCCGACGCGCTGCAATCCTCCGGTGCACATCGATCGGCGCTTAATTGGCCGTCCGCTTGTCGAAGGCCTGGCGTGCTGCTTCCACCTCGTCGAAATGCGTCAACGTCCACGAGTAGAGCGCTTTGAACGGCGTTTGCAGCGACCGCCCCAGCGGCGTGATTTCGTATTCGACCGCGACCGGCGAAACGGGGATGACGCGCCGCAAGATCAGCCCGTTGCGCTCAAGGCGGCGCAAGCACTGCGTCAACGCCTTCTGTGTGACGCCTTCCAGCGACCGCTTCACGGCATTGAACCGCATCGGGCCGTCGTCCAGGACGGTGAGCACCATCATCGACCACTTGTCGGCGATCTGATCGAAGAGGAGGCGGCTCGGGCAATCGACGGCGAAACGTTGCGGCGTGCTCATGCGGTTTACTCCGGTATACCTGGGCAATTGAAAGTGCGTTATTGACCCCAGGTTTCCTCTGTATACCTATAAGGCTCCATTTTCAACGGAGCACCGCAACGTGACTGCAACCAACACCGACGTTCTTTTCCGCCCTTTTCGCATCGGCTCGCTCGAACTGCCGAACCGCATCGTGATGTCGCCGATGACGCGCGGCTTCGCACCCGGCGGCGTGCCTGGCTCCGCCAACGCGGATTATTATCGCCGCCGGGCCGAAGGCGGCGCGGGCCTGATCCTGTCGGAAGGCACGGTGATCGATCGTCCGGCCTCACGCAACGAGCCCGGCATTCCGTTCTTTCATGGCGAGGCGGCGCTTGCCGGCTGGAAGGGCGTGATCGATGCCGTGCACGCGGCCGGCGGCCGGATGGGTCCGCAACTCTGGCACACAGGCTCAACGAAAGGCATGAGCGGCTGGGAGCCGGATGTACCCGTCGAGAGTCCGTCGGGCTTGCTGGCTCCCGGCACGCCACGCGGCGAAACCATGAGCGACAGTGCGATCGCCGACACGATCGCGGCTTTTGCCAAGGCTGCCGCTGAGGCCAAGCGGCTTGGCTTCGATATCGTCGAACTGCATGGCGCGCATGGCTATCTGATCGACCAGTTCTTCTGGGCCGGGACCAATCTGCGCGATGATCGTTATGGCGGCGCCGGCATAGGCGAGCGCGCCCGGTTCGCCCAGGAGCTGGTCGCGGCGGTGCGCGCCGCGGTTGGGCCAGGCTTTCCCATCAGCTTTCGCGTGAGCCAGTGGAAGCAGCAGGACTATGGCGCGAGGCTGGCGGAGACGCCGCGTGAAATGGCCGAGTGGCTTCAGCCGCTTGTGGACGCCGGCGTGGATGTGCTGCATTGCTCGCAGCGCCGGTTCTGGGAACCCGAATTTCCCGAGGTCGATGGCGCGAACGGGCTGAATTTCGCCGGCTGGGCGAAGAAGCTCACCGGTGCCGCGACCATCAGCGTCGGATCTGTCGGCCTGTCGGGCGAATTCCTCGCGGCCTTCGGCGGCGAGTCATCGACGAGCGTCGCGCTCGATCGGCTGGTGGAACGGATGGAACGCGACGAGTTCGATCTGATCGCTGTCGGTCGCGCTCTTCTCAGCGATCCGCAATGGGTGGCGCATGTTCGAGACGGAGACCTCGAGAAGCTGAAGGGTTTCAGCCCCGCGGCGCTCGCGGAACTGGTCTGAGCGACCTCGTCGTGTCGTAGGCAACAGGCCAGCGGGCCGATAGGCCGGGATGTCAGGGGAAATCGGCGGCGGCTGATCAATGGCCGCCCCGCAGCGCGTCCCGATCTGGATTCGTATCGGTCCGCTGGCCCGCTTCACCGCCCTTGCGGGGCATTTGCCGGGCCTTCCGACGCGGGATGTCCCGCGGCTCATCGATACAGATGGCGTAAGCTGCATGACCGGTTTGTGAAGTAGGATGGCCGCAATCATTTTTCTTCAATTTTAATGTGATCAAGAAACCATCGTCCCGCAGGGCCGGGGAGGGTGTTCGTCGGATAGACCGCCTGAAACGGCATGATTCCTGCGGCAGGACCTTCCAGGGTGATCGTAACGAGACGACCGTCATCAAGGTCATCGGCTACGAGCCAAAGCGGCATGTGACCCCATCCGAGGCCTGCCCGCAACAGGGCATGCTTGGCGCCCAAATCGGCCAACCGCCAGATATTCTTGGCCTGCACCCCGTAGTCGGTGCCATGAGTAATCGCCGAGCGGTCTGTCAGGACCAATTGCGTTTCGTTGGCGATATCTTGCAGCCTCACAGGTTGCTCAACCGAGGCCAGGCGTGATCCCGGCGCCGTTACGGTAACCAGCGGCTCGCTCAGAAGGGCCTCCGTCGATAGGGTCGGGGGAGGGAACGGCAGCGTACCCGTAATTCCAAGGCTGCAACGCCCATCCAGCACTGTCTGCGAGACGGCGCCCAAAGCTTCCACATGCAACCGAAGCGGGGTCGACGGGAACTGCGATTTGAACCTCGAGAGAACATTGGTGAGAAGATTGTGCGGGAACATGACATCGACGACGATCGACAGTTCCGGCTCAAGTCCGCCAGACAGGCTCTTGGCCTTGGCTTTCAACTTGTCGGCTTCCAGCACAACGCGTCGGGCATCTTCCAGCAGATTGACGCCCTGCTGGGTCAGTTCCGGATAGCGGCCGCTGCGCTGGAAAAGCCTGACACCCAATTGGCCTTCGAGATTTGCAATGCTTTGGCTTACGACGGACTGGGCACGGCCGATCGCCCTGCCGGCCGCCGAGAAGCTGCCGGCATCGGCGGCTGCGACGAATGTACGAAGGTGGTCGAGGGAGACGCCGTCAAGCATGTATCTGCTTTCCAGATAGATTCTATCGAATGATATAGGCTACATCTCTTGATCTGCAATTCCTACCTTTCGTTGCGAAAGGAGCATTGCAATGGCTCAGCACGTTTTCATCATCGGTGCGACTGGATTTGTCGGTAACGCCGTTGCCCGTCATTTCGTATCGCGTCGCTATCGTGTCACGGGCCTGGCGCGTAACGGCGAGGCTGCCGGGCGTTTGGCCGCAGCCGGAATGGCCGCACAGATCGGCGATCTCGACGCGCGCTTGCTGGCGGTGACCGAATTTGCCCGGCAGGCCGATGTCGTCGTTCTCGCGGCACAGGTCCCACCGCCTGTCGAACTTGAAGCAGTCGAGACATTGCTGGATACGCTCGAGGGGACCGGCAAGACGTTTGTTTTCCTGTCCGGATCCGGTGTCCTGTGCCAGCGCACGGAAGGAGCTTGGAGCGCCGAAAGCTTTGGCGAAGACGATCCGTTCGAGCCCGAGCCGCTCGCCGCCGCCCGGGTTGAAGCAGAGACGCTCGTCCGCGCAGCCTCCTCGCGCGGCGTCCGTGGCATCGTCGTGCGTCCGCCGCTGATCTGGGGGCCGAACGATCATGGGCACGTGTCGATGGTCTACCGTTCGGTCGCCGCCACAGGTGCCGCCTGCTACATCGGCGAGGGCCTTGCCTCCTATTCGAACGTCCATATCGACGATGTCGCCCGGCTGTTCGAGCTCGCGATAGCCAGGGGCGAAGCCGGTGCCGTTTATCACGCCGCCGCCGGCGAAATCCCCAATCGCTGGATTGCAGAAGCGGTCGCCCGCGACCTCGGCTGCAAGACCCGCAAGGTCTCCATGTCCGAGGCCGCCGAAATCTGGGGAGAGTTCGGTGCGCTGATCATGAGCGTATCGAGCCGTGTGCGGGATGCAAAGACACGAAAGTCACTCGGCTGGGCGCCGCGCCATACGGACATGCTGTCCGAAATCGGCGAACCGCGCTTGCGGGCGCTTGCCACACCATCAACCCTGGAAGGACCAAACAATGACCACTCATGAAGGAAAAGTCGCGATCGTCACCGGCAGCAAGCAGGGGATCGGCCGCGGAGTTGCGGATCTGCTCGCCAAGCGAGGAGCAAAGGTCGTCCTCGTCAACCGCGAAAAGGCATCGGACGCGGCGTCGTCGATCGGCAACGGGGCGGTTGCCATCGCGGCGGATGTGACGCAGGAGGCGGACTGGGCGAACGTTGCAAGGAACGTCGAGGCGAAGTTCGGACGAGCCGACATTCTCGTCCATGCAGCCGGCATCTATCCCATGGCGACCCTTGACCAGATGACACCGGAAGAATGGCGAAAGGTTATGGCAGTCAACCTCGACGCCCACCTGCTGGGCGCACGCGCTATCGTCCCCCTGATGCGCAAGGGCGGCGGCGGCTCGATCGTCGCGATCGGTTCCGACGCTGTCGGCATGGTCACGCCACCCGGCATGGGGTTTTCGCATTATGTGACCTCGAAGATGGGGGTCATCGGTTTGGTCCGCGCGCTTGCCAGCGAGCTGGCCGCCGACAACATCATCGTCAATGCCGTCCATCCGGGTATCACCGATACCGAAGGCGCAAGCGGCATGCCCAACGAGCAGAAGGCGCAGGTCTATATGCAGCAGGCGATCAAGCGCCTCGGCACACCGGCGGACATCGCCGGTCCCGTCGCCTTTCTTACCAGCGACGATGCCCGCTTCGTCACCGGTCAGACGCTCGTTGTCGACGGCGGCTGGCTGCGGCTGTAGGAGGTAGCCATGCCGATCGGATTCAAGGCGCGGCGGCTGCTCATCGCGGACTGGACCCTGCGCATTCTTCTTGCCGTGACGTTCCTGGCGGCCGGCGCAGCCAAACTTTCCGGCGCATCGCAGATGGTGGCGCTATTCGACCAGATCGGCGTCGGTCAGTGGTTTCGGTTCTTGACCGGCGCCATCAAAATCGCGGGAGGATTTTTGGTCCTCCCGCCGCGCAGTGCGATTTATGGTGCCGGCCTTCTGGCCTGCACCATGGCGGGCGCCGTGTTCACCCATCTGGCGCTTATCGGCGGCAATCCGCTGCCCGCTATCGTCCTGCTGCTTCTCTGCACCGCCGTGCTTTGGTTGCGAAGGGAACAGGTGCCACGCACGAAAGGATTTGCTCCATGACCGACATTCTCGACGCATCGGTTGCAGCGCACCGATCGAAGGAAGAGCCGGTTTCAGTCGTGCGGTGGCGGTCGATGCAGCGACGGCTGGGCTTGAGCCTGGCGCTGGCCCTGGCGTCGCCGGTGGCGGCTGCAGCGGCGCCGGCCGATGTCTACCACGCCTGGAAGGCGGCGCATCCTGATCCCGCGGCGGAAATCGCCGACCTCAAGGCGAAGACGGCGGCCTTGGTCGCCGCCGCGAAGGCCTCACAGGTCCTTGGTCCGGCCATCGACCGGCCGTCGGTCGTCCACGCCGTCCCCGGAGCGATCACCAGCATCATCGACTGCGCCGGTATCTGTCCGGAGATGGTGGTCGTCCCCGCCGGCGAATTCACCATGGGCACGGCTCAAGGCGACGCCGGCCATAAGCCGGACGAAGGTCCGCCGCGTCGGGTGACGATCGACCAGCCCGTCGCCGTGGGACGGTTCGCCGTGACCGTGGCCGCGTATGAGACGTTCACGGCCGACACCGGCCGGGCTGTCGTCAGCGGCTGCAACACGGCAGACAGCAACGGCAAACGAGGGAGGAATCCCCGGGCGAACTGGCGCGATCCCGGTTTCAAACAGGGGCCGGACGAGCCGGTCGTCTGCGTCAGCTGGGACGACGCCAAGGCGTATGCGGCCTGGTTGTCCGCCAAGACCGGCCATGGCTATCGGCTCCTGTCGGAGGCCGAGTGGGAATACGCCGCCCGGGCCGGAACCCGGTCGCGGTTTCAGTGGGGCGATGACGAAGCTGACGCATGCGCTCATGCCAATGTCGCCGACGCCACGCTCAAGGCGCGGTTCCCGGACTGGAGCGCTTTCAGCTGTTCGGATGGATTCCACTTCACCGCTCCTGTCGGACGCTTCCCGCCGAACGCGTTTGGCCTTCACGACATGGCGGGCAATGTCTGGTCGTGGACGGAAGATTGCTACGCCGACTATGCGGAAGCGCCGTTGGACGGCTCCGCGAGCCTGGCGGGACAATGCGCCAAGCGTGTGCTGCGCGGCGGTTCCTGGGGAAACGACCAGGTGCGCCTGCGCGCCGCCGACCGTGACGCACATGCGCCCGACGCACGGGGCAGCGGCGGCGGCATCCGGGTCGCCCGAAGCCTTTGACCCATAGAAGAACGGTACCCGAGCATAAATGACGCTCCTGCGCCTGCTGGGTGGCCTTGTTCACGATCTCACGGTGTCACTTTCCGACAAATATCTCCCGGGTGTCCTCACAAGCGTGCGGTGCGGATGGTCTGAAGCACCGAGGCGACCACGCCCCTTAGAACGGCGCCAATCCATGCCATGATCTGCCTCGGGCGGTCGAAGCAGTGCGGATGTCGCTGAAATTGTTCGCAGGGCGACGATCGCGGCGCTTGACATGCCGGGAGCGCCGCGGCATGTGATTGTGCGGCGGCAGCAGCCTCGATGTCAGGCGAGTCGGTCCTCAGTGCGGGCCAAAAGAGCCGCCATAACACTTCAGAAATCACAGGGCGTTTGATGGATATACTTCGTCTGCGTGGCCGGTTGCGGCCTGAAGCCTCCGTCCGCGTGACGGCGATGGGGCTGCTCTTCTTCCTCGGCCTGGCGGGTTCCGGTTTCGCCGCAGGATGCGGCCAGCCGCTGAAACCCGGCCGGATGGAATTCACGGTGAAGACCGGCGGCATCGAGCGGCCGGCGCTGGCTCACATCCCGGCCGCCTATGACGGGAAGACCAGGCTTGCGGTCGTCTTCGACTTCCATGGCAGCAATTCCGGTCCGGCAGGCCAGTTCCGCCGCAGCGGCTGGGATGCCGTTGCCGAGCATGAAGGGTTCGTCGCGGTCGCGCTGCAAGGCAGCCTCGACGGTCAATACGAGGGCACCCATGCCTGGAACGTGCCGGGCGTGACGCACGGCGGGAAACTCGACGACGAGCGCTATATCAAGGATGCGATCAAGACGGTCAGGGACACGTTCTGCGTCGACCCGACCCGCATCTACGCCTCCGGCTATTCGGGCGGCGGACGCATGTTGTCCCAATATATCTGCAACGGACATCGGGAATTCGCCGCCGCCGGCTTCGTCATGGGCCTGCGCGCCGGCTATCCCGTGGAGCGCGACGGCGTCTGGCAGCCGGATGTCGCAAGCTGCAAGCCCGGCCATCCCATCTCGATCATCGCCTTCTCGGGCATGAAGGACGTCACCAATCCTTTCCTGGGCGGCGGCAAACCTTACTGGCAATATGGCGGCGAGGCCGCGCTGAGGCGCTGGGCGGAGCTCGACAAGTGCCAGGGCAAGGGCAACGTCGTCACCGAAGCCTCGATGACGGCCCTGTCGTTCCAGGCTTGCGCCGGCGGCGCGCGCATCACGTCCTACCTGCTCAAGGAGAACACCCATGCCTGGCCGGCACGCAGTGTCCTGTTCCGGACCTTCGATGCGAACGGCAAGGTGACTTCGGAGCGGGACGCGACGGGCCGCATGTGGGAGTTCTTCAAGAACACGCGCACGCCGGAAGAAATGCCGCTGACCGCGGGGAACGCGACGGAACGGTCCGGCTGAGCGGCGTTCGATAGCCCACCGCGTTGAGTGCCGGCAAAGTCAAAGCACGGCGATCGGCAAAGTCCGTTCGTGCTATCCGAAGGAGGCGACCGGCGGTCCGAACCGGCCTTCTTCGGGAACCACGCCCAGGCCCGCGCCCTCCGGCAGCCTTATATGGCCGCCCTCGATGGCAATGCCGTTTTCCGGGTCGTAGTGGCCTTGGATATAGGGCTGGGCGAGCCACACTCCCTCGTTCAGGCGCGGCAGAACCGTCGCGCCGACATGGGTGCAGGCGGCGGCGATGATGTCGCCGCCCCAGGCGTCGTCGCAGGTGTGGGGCATCGAGCGTGCCTCGCAGATGTCGCGGAAGGTGGCCATCTGCTGGAGGCCGCCGATCCGGGTGACCTTCATGCCGAATCCGTCGCATAGGCCTTCGCCTATGGCACGAAGCACTGTCGAGAGGTCGATGCCGTTCTCGTCGAGATAGACGGCATGGTGCAGCTGGTGGCGGATCGCCTTGATCTCTTCGAGAGTGTTGCAGGGCTGTTCCAGGATGAAGGGGATCTCGGGGCATTCGCGGCTGAGACGCAGCGTGTCGCCGGTGGTAAGCGACCGGTTGCCATCGACGGCGAGGCGCATCCTGCCGCCGACCCGCTCCCAAACTTTCCGCACGACGGCGATGTCTATTTCGACCGGGCGGCCACCGACCTTGACCTGGAGGCGCGGATAGCCCTCCGCCGCCCGCTCCGCGGCGATGCGGGCGACCTCGTCCGGCTCGCCGACGCCGGAAGCGTAGTAGGACGGAACCCGCTCGGTGACGGCGCCGCCGAGGAGGTCGGCGACACGCACGCCGAAATGTTTGCCCATGAGGTCGTAAGCGGCGATATCCACCGCAGCCTTGGCATATTGGTGGCCGTTCAGGAGGCCATCCATGGTCCGGCGCAGCGCGACGGGCCGCAGCGGGTTGGCACCGATCAGGCCTTGCGCCATCGCCTCCAGCGCGGCGCGGGCGCCGGCCGCATGATGCGGCTGGTAGGTCGGGCCGACGGGGCAGGATTCTCCCCAGCCGACGAGGCCGTTATCCGCAACGATCTTCACGAGCGTGGAATCGAGCGAAGAGACCCTGCTGCTGGCGATCAGGTAGGGACCGTTCAGCACCGGCAGGATATGCGAGTAGATATGGATTTCCTTGATCTTCATGGGACGGCCTCAAAAAAATGGCCGTCTTCGCAAAGACGGCCAGGCTGGGAGGGAACGGGTTCAGTGCTCGGTGTTCAGCGCATCGACCGCGGGGATCTCGCGCTTGCGGCGGGCCATGTAGTCCTGCAACGCCTCGTCGACGGCCTCGTCGAGTTTGGGCTCCTGGTAGTCATCCAGCAGCTTGCGGGCATATTGCAGGGCGCGGGCGGTGATCTCCTGCGAACCGTCGGCCTGCCACTGTTCGATCGAGTTGTTGTCGAACAGCTTCGGCATGAAGAAGGCGCGCTCGAAATTCGCCTGCGTATGCGGATGGCCGAGATAGTGGCCGCCCGGGCCGACGTCGCGGACCGCCGACAGCGCCTCGTCGAAATCATCCCAGCGCACGCCTTCGGTCATGCGGTAGCCCATGGCGCACATTTCCGCGTCGACGACGAATTTCGCGACCGAGCAATGCATGCCCGCCTCGTTCCAGCCGGCGGAGTGCCAGATGTAGTTGGCGCCGGCATGCAGCACGGCGTTCATGGTCATGGCGCTCTCGTAGCCTGCCTGCGCGTCGAAGGTCTTGGCGCCGCCGAGGAGGTTGGAGGTGCGCCACGGCACGCCGTAGAACCGCGCCATCTGGCCGATCATGAAGTTCATCAGACTGATCTCGGGCGTCCCGGCCATGGGTGCGCCAGACTTCATTGAAACCGTGGAAAGATAGTGACCGTAAATGGCCGGGCACCCCCTGCGGATGACCTGGGTATAGGCGAGGGCGGAAAGGGCTTCGGCATTGAGCTGCGCGACGGCGGGCGCGACCGATGTGGGCGTGTTGGCGCCCCCGAGCACGAAGGGCGAGCAGAGCACCGGCTGGTTGCGCCTGCAGAAGGCGCGCATGGCCGAGAGCATCGTCTCGTCCCAGACCAGCGGTGAGTTGCCGTTGCAGTTTCCGGTGACGACAGGCGTTTCCTCCATGGTCTCGGCGCCGAATAGGATCTCGCACATGTCCATGACATCCTCGGCGTTCTTGCCCGACGTCGTCATGCCCATGAAGGTCTTGTCGGAATATTTCATCGACGAGTAGGTGATGGCGAGGTGCCGGTGGCTGACCACGATGTCCATGGGTTCCACGATATGGTGCGCGGTCGAATGGAGCGCCGGCGACATGTGCGCCAGCTTGTGGAACATGTTGAGGTCGGCGATCGTCGGCCAGCGCCGGACGTCATGGAGGTCGCGGATGAAGGGCGCCCCGGTCATCGGTACGAAGATCGAATGCTTGCCGCCGAAAGGAAGACTGCGTTCCGGGTTGCGGGCGCGGTAGGTCCAGCCGGCGGGGATCGTCGAGATCAGCTCGCGGATGAGGGCGCGGTCGAGATGCACGCGCTCGCCGCGCACGTCGGCGCCCGCCCGCTTCCAGTCTTCCAGCGCGATCGGATCTCGGAAGACGACGCCGACCTCTTCGAGGATGGACATCGACGCGTCGTCGATGCGCGCGACATGTTCCGCGTCCATGAGCTCCGTGACCGGCAGGCCGCGGTGAAGCGACGGCAGCATCGCGAAATCTGGCGCCGTGCGGCGGCTGCGCCGCGCGTCGCGTCCCCCGTGTCGGCTCTGCCGGACTGCCACATCGTTCATAGGGCTTTCCTCCTGATGGTTCCAACAAGGTATGAGGGCTTAGAAAAACGACGGTTCCGCCGCGTGCGCGCTACTCCCGGCGCGCCTGCCATTCCCGCCATTTGAGGTAGAGGTTCGCCCCGATTTGCGCGAAAGGGGCGGGGGCGAGCTTCGCCGGCTCCCCCTCGGCGAGGAAATGGGCCGAGATTTCCGAGGGCTTGCCCGCGGCAAGGTCAGCGGCGCCGATCCCCGTCAGGGTGCTGCGCACCGTTCCGAGGCCGTTGTCGCAGCAGGCGGAAAAAAGACCCGGTTCCAGCTCGCGCATGACAGCGACGCCGTTCAAACTGAGGCAGAGGTGGCCGGCCCAGCTGTATTCCATCGGCACATCGGCGATCGAGGGAAACCGGTCGGCAAACTTCCGGCGGTGGATGCGCGCCGTGCGGGCGAGCGCGGCCTCCGAGGGTATCATGCCCGGCACGAAGCTGGCGCAGGTGCGCGTGATGATGCGGTTGCCGCCCTGGGCGGTATCGATCCGCCGCATGGTCGTTCCCATCGGGTCGGAGGGCGTGATGCCCCAGCGCGGATGGCCGCCGAGCTTTGCCAGCGTGTTCCTGTCGAGATCGACGGTCATCGAGGCGTAAAGGAAGATGTGCATCAGCCGCCCGCGCTTGAAGCCGAAGCTTTCGAGGTGGCCGTTGTTGGAAAGGATCACCTTGGCGGCGGCGACCTTGCCGCGTGTCGTCGCCAGCTCCCAGCTCTGCCCGGTCTGGGCGATGCGTGCCACGGGCGATTCTTCGAAAATGTAAACGCCCGCCCTGCGCAGGCTCGCGCCGACGGACCGGATATAGCCGGCGGGCTGAAGCATGACGGTGCCGGGCGTATAAAGGCCCGAGATATAATGCCGGCTGCCGGTCACCTCGAACATCGCCTTCTCATCGAGCATTTCGCTGGATTCGCCGAGATGGCCGAGATGGGCCGCATAGCTGCGGTTCAATTCGTGGGCCGTAGTGCTTGCGGCGCCGTTGATCTTGCCTGCCGGATCGAACCAGGCCGGATCGATCCCGTATTCCTCGACCGCCGAGCGGGCGAAGGCGATGGCCGCCCGGTTGAGGGCGATGGTCTTCCGGTCGGCAGCGACGCCCTTGCCGGCATAGTCCTCAGAGGACAGGTCGTGCGGAAGGTCGATCATGAAGCCGGAGTTGCGGCCGGATGCGCCTTCCGCCAGCCGGCCGGCTTCGAGCACCGCGATGCGGGTGCTGGGATCGATCTGGTGTAGCCGGCGGGCGGCGGAGAGGCCGGCGAAGCCGCCGCCTACGATGGCGACGTCGACGGAAAGATTTTCGTCAAGCCTGACCGGCGGCGCCTGATTGGGAAGGATCGCGCTCCAGGCCGCCGGCCCGCGATGGACCGGCAGCCTTTCGGCCTTGAGGTTGATCAAGACACGGCCTCGTCCACGTCGTCGGTGAGGTCGATCCAGATCGTCTTGATGCGCGTATACTGGTCGTGGGCGTGGATGCCGTTGTCACGGCCGCCGAAGCCGGACGACTTGAAGCCGCCGAAGGGCGTCGTGATGTCGCCCTCGCCGAAGCAGTTCACGGTCACGGTGCCGGCGCGGATGGCGCGGGCGCCGCGGATCGCCCGCTTGGCATTAGCGGTGTAGATCGACGCCGCAAGGCCGTATTCGGTGTCGTTGGCGAGCGCGATCGCCTCCTCGTAGCTGTCGACGGTAAGCACCGTCAGGATCGGCCCGAAGATTTCCTCGCGCACCGCCTTTGCCTCGCGGTCGGCGATGTCGATGATGGTCGGCTCGACGAAGCCGTCCTTGGCTTTGCCGCCGAGCACGACCTTCTGGCCCTTTTCGAGATAGGAGCTGACCTTCTCGAAATGCGCCTTCGAGACGAGCGCGCCGACGCGGTTTTCCGGGTTGAGCGGATCGCCCATCGGCCATTCGCGGGCATGGGCGACCATGCGCTTCAGGAGCTCGTCCTTCACGCCGCGCTGGACGATCAGGCGCGAAGAGGCCGAGCAGTTCTCGCCCATGTTCCAGAAGGCACCGTTGACGAGGTGCGCGGCCACCCGGTCGAGGTTTTCCGCATCGTCGAGAACGACAGCCGGGTTCTTGCCGCCCATTTCGAGCGTGACTTCCTTGAGATTGGAGTCGGCCGAGTAGCGCGGGAAGCGGCGCCCGGTCTCGGTGGAACCGGTGAAGGAGACCATGTCGACGTCCATGTGCTTGCCGAGCGGCTCGCCGACATCCGCGCCGCCGCCGGGAAGCACGTTGAACACGCCGGCCGGGATGCCGGCCTCCATGGCGAGTTCCGCAACGCGCAGCGCCGTCAATGTCGTTTCCTTGGCCGGCTTGACGATGACCGAGTTGCCGGCCGCCAGGGCAGGGCCGATCTTCCAGGCGAGCATGAGGAGCGGGAAATTCCACGGCAGCACGAGGCCGACGACGCCGACCGGCTCGCGCACGATCATGGCGATGTGATTGTCGGAGGCCGGCGAGACCTGGTCGTAGATCTTGTCGATCAGTTCGGCATGCCAGGTGAGGCAATGGATCGTCTCGGGAACGTCGACGTTCTCGCAGTCGTAGATCGTCTTGCCGCTGTCGAGGCTTTCGAGGACGGCAAGCTCACGGGCATTGCGTTTCATCAGCTTGGTGAGGCGGATGAGGATTTCCTTGCGTGTGGAGGGATGAAGCCGCGACCAGCGGCCGTCCTCGAAGGCGTCGCGCGCCTTGGCGACGGCGAAGTCCACGTCCTCGGGGCCGCAGGCCGCCACTTTCGCGAGGACCTTTCCGGTAGCCGGATTGATCGTCTCGAACGTCTTGCCGGAGATGGCGGGCCGGAAGCTGCCGTCGATGAAGGCCTGCGTCGGAAAATCGAGGCCAGCGGCGATTGCCTTGTATTCGTCATGTGTCAGAAGATCGCCCATATCACGCCTCCGCTTCGATTTCCGCGATCGTGCGCTTCAGGACACGCACCACCTGTTCCAGCTGCCGCATGTCGTCCTTGTTCAAGGGTTTGAGCGGCGGGCGCGGCGGGCCGGCGACGAGGCCGTCCATCTCGCAGCCGTATTTGATGCACTGGATGAACTTGCCGCCCTGTTCGAGCACGCGCATCAGCGGCATCAGCGCCGACATGATCCGGCGACCCTTCGAAAAGTTGCCGTCGAGAACGCAGGCCTTGTAGAGCGCGATGTGCTCCTTCGGCAGGAAGTTGGAGCCGCCGCAGACCCAGCTCCTCGCGCCCCAGGCGAAGAATTCCAGCGCCTGGTCGTCCATGCCGCAGGACATCTGGATATGGGGATAGTCGCGGGCGAGCAGATGCACGCGGTTGATGTCGCCGGAGCTTTCCTTGATGGCGCGGAAATTCCGGCTGCGGCCGACGCGATCGAGGAATTCCTCGCCCATGTTGATGCCCATGCGGCCGGGATAGTTGTAGAGCATGATCGGCAGGTCGGCGGCGCGGTCGATCGCCAGGGCATTCAGCGCGTTCTCCCGCTCGGTGGGGACCGAATAGGGCGGCGAACCGACCAGGATCGCGGATGCGCCGATCTTCGCCGCCGTCTCGGCCATGATGAGGGAGTCTTCCAGGCGGATGGCGACGGTGCCGACGACGAGCGGCACGCGGTCGCCGATGACGTCCTTCGCCAACTTCGCCATCTCCACGCGCTCGTCCATCGACTGGGCGTAATATTCGCCGGTCGAGCCCCCATTGATGAGGCCGTGAACGCCGGAGGCGATCAGATGCTCGATCATCCGGGCGAACGCGTCCCGGTCGATCGAGCCGTCGTCGCGATGGGGCGTTATGACGGGCGTGTAGATGCCGTCAAAGTTCATGGAATCCTCCTAACCTATGCTGTTGGGGAGACGGCCGAGAGGCGCGAAGATGCTGCCTGGCGTGACGAAGCTTTCGATCTGCGCGCGCGATAATTCCCAATGCGCGATGGCAAGATCCGCGCAGGCGTCCGCGTCTCCCGCTTCGATGAGCGCGATGAATTCGTCGTGCTGGTCGGCCGCGATGGCGCGCTGGTCGGCCATCTCCGCGTTGCGCGGACTGTAGAAGATCATGCCGATCCGGGTGTGATCGATGAGCAGGCGCCTGAGACTCGGCATCAGGAACTCGTTGTCGGCCATCTCCCCCATGATCGAGTGGAAGCGCTCGTTCGTCAGGGCACGCTGCTCGCCGTCGCCGTCGCGGATGGCGGCGCGGAAGAGAAGCTGCGTATCCTTGAGCCGCATGATCTGGGCGCGGGTCGCGTTCTGTGCGGCAAGGCGCCCGATGGCGGCGTAGACCATCGGTGCGACGATGAAGAAGTTGCGCAGCGTCTTGTGGGTCATCGGGGAGACCTGCGTGCCGCGGTTCTCGTGCAGGACCACATAGCCTTCGCCGGCCAGCTGGCGCAGCACTTCGCGCAGCGGCGGCCGTGAAATCCCGTACTCGTCCGCGAGCTCCATCTCGTCGAGATAGACGCCAGGCGCCAGCGCCTCGGTGAGGATTCGCCGCTTCAGGTCTTCCAAGCAATTCAATTTATTGCGTTTTGCGTCGCCGCTCATAGTGCTTCCTCGCTGTTCATGCGCCGCAATCTTATCTGATTATGTTTGTAGCGCAGTAGAAGACATATTGTCTACAATGAAAATTTGTGTTGTAAGAAGAATAAGACAACAAGTCGGACAGGAGGGTGAATGGCCAGTCAGCCGCAAGACGCAGTGATCCGCTGTGAGGGAATCTGGAAGGTTTTCGGAGGCAATCCGAAGGAGGCGATACGCGCCATTCAGGCGGGCGGCCTGACCAAGGAGGATATCCGCGACAGGCTCGACTGCGTCGTGGGCGTGCGCGACGCCACCTTCTCCGTCGCGCGAGGCGAGATCTTCTGCATCATGGGCCTGTCGGGCTCCGGCAAGTCGACGCTGATCCGCCATATCAACCGGCTCATCGAGCCGACGCAGGGCGCCGTCTACATCGAGGGACGCAATGTCAACGAGATGGGTGCCAAGGAACTGCGGGCGGTCCGGGCCGAGAAGATCGGCATGGTCTTCCAGAACATGGCCCTCATGCCGCACCGCAATGTGCGCGACAACGTCGCCTTCGCGCTGGAAGTGCGCGGCGTGCCGGAGGAAAAGCGGCGCGAGGTGGCCCGCAGGGCCATCGAGGCCGTCGAGCTCACCGGCTGGGACCACAAATATCCCGACGAGCTGTCCGGCGGCATGCAGCAGCGTGTCGGCCTCGCCCGCGCCATCGCGGCGGACCCGACGATCCTGCTCATGGACGAGCCCTTCTCTGCGCTCGATCCGCTGATCCGCCGGCAGTTGCAGGGCACCTTCATGGAGCTCTCCGCCGAGCTGCACAAGACGACGATCTTCATCACGCACGACCTCGAGGAGGCCATCCGCATCGGCGACCGCATCGCCATCATGAAGGACGGCGTGCTTGTCCAGATCGGCACGCCGGAGCAGATCGTCACCGAGCCGGCCGACGACTACGTCGCCGAATTCGTCGGCGGCATTTCCAAGCTCGATCTGGTGACGGCGGCCCGCATCATGCAGCCGCTGGCGTCCTATCGGCAGGCGGGCGGCATGGCCGATACCACGGGATGGCCGGTCGCGGCCCCGGGCGACAAGCTGAACACCCTCGTGGACCTGGCGGTCGGAACGGACCATCCGATCCTGATCGTCGCCGACGGCGCGCCCGTCGGCGTCGTCACGAAACGCGTTTTGCTGCGCGGCATCCAGGGGCGCGAGGAGACAACCCAACCGCAAGCGGAGGCCGTCTGATGGACAGTGGTTTCAATTGGCTCGACCCCTTCACCTCCATCGATCTCGGCATCGGTGAATGGGCTGACGGCATCAAGGGCTGGGCGATGGCGAACCGTTCTCTGATCCAGCCGCTGAAGACGTTCTTCGAGGGCGTGATCGTACGGATCGAGAGCACGCTCCAGGCCGTGCCGCCCCTGGTCATGCTGATCCTTCTGACGCTGATCGCCTGGCAGGCCGCAGGCCGCCGCGTGGCGCTGCTGGTGTTCTGTTGCCTCATCGTCCTCGGCCTGCTCGATCCGACCGCCTGGGCGCTGGCGATGACGACGCTCGCCATCGTGATCTCGTCGGTGATCCTCTGCGTGCTGATCGGCCTGCCGCTCGGTATTCTCGCCGGCAAGAGCGACCGCTTCGAGCAGGCGATCCGCCCCGTCCTCGATACGATGCAGACGATCCCGGCCTTCGTCTACCTGGTGCCCGTCGTCATGATGATCGGCATCGGCAACGTCTCGGGCGTCATCGTCACCATCGTCTTCGCCCTGCCGCCGCTGGTGCGCCTGACCTCGCTCGGCATCCGCACGGTCAACGCCAATGTGGTGGAGGCCGCGCGCGCCTTTGGTGCCACGCCCCGGCAGATCCTCTTCAAGGTCGAGCTGCCGCTGGCGACGCCCACCATTCTTGCCGGCCTCAACCAGACGATCATGCTCTCGCTCTCCATGGTGGTCATCGCCTCGATGATCTCGGTCAAGGGCCTCGGCAACGAGGTGCTGCGCGCCATGGGGCGCCTCGATGCCGGCAAGGCCATCGTCGGCGGCCTCGGCATCGTGATGCTCGCCATCGTGCTCGACCGCATCACGCAGGGCCTCGGCCGCTCCGGGCGCGAGCGCGGGCATCGCCACTGGTGGCAGACGGGGCCGGTCGGGCTCGTCGCGAACCTCTTCCATAAGCAAGCCTAAAGAAAACCAACCTCAGAGGAGAACGCATATGAAATTCCTTTCCGTGACGACGGCTCTCGTGCTGTCGCTTTCCGCAACCTCCCTCTTCGCCAACGACAAGCCGGGCGAAGGCGTGACCGTCCGCCCCGTCGTGCAGCCGGTGCTTGAGGAGCTGTTCCAGGCGCGCATCGTCGACCGCGCGTTGAAGGACCTTGGCTATACGGTCGCCGAGCCGCAGGAGGTCATCGCCCAGACGGCGCATCTTGCTGTCGGCACGGGCGATGCCGACTATTTCACCAACAGCTGGGACCAGCTCCACGATACCTTCTTCAAGGAAGCGGGCGGGCCCGACGTCATGAGCAAGGTCGGCACGCTGGTCGAGGGGGCGCTTCAGGGTTATCTCGTCGACAAGGCGAGCTATGACGCCGGGGTCAAGAACCTCGGCGATTTCAAGGACCCTGAAGTCGCCAAGAAGTTCGATGCCGACGGCGACGGCAAGGCGGATCTCGCCGGCTGCGTGCCCGGCTGGGGTTGCGAGCGGGTGATCGAGCACGCGCTGACCGAATACGGCCTGCGCGACACGATCACGCACAACCAGGGCGAATACAACGCCATCATCGCCGACACGATCGCCCGGGTGAAGAACGGCCAGCCGGTGCTTTATTTCACCTGGACACCCTATTGGGTCTCGGGTGCGCTGGTTCCCGGCAAGGATGTCGAGTGGCTGAGCGTGCCCTATACCTCGCTGCCCGACGGCGCCACGGGCAATACCGAGTTCGGCGGCAAGAACCTCGGCTTTGCGGTCGACAACCTGCGCATCATCGCCCGCAACGATTTCCTGAAGGCCAATCCGGCGGCGGCCAAGCTGTTCGAGGTCGCGAAGATCGACATCAACGACATCTCGGCCGAGAACAAGCAGATCGCCGACGGCGAGAAGAACTCGGCCGACATCGACCGGCATGTCGATACCTGGATCAAGGACCACCAGGCCGAATACGACAGCTGGCTGGCGGCAGCCCGCGACGCAGCGAAATGATCTCAAAGGCGGGCCGCCCTCGGGCGGCCCGCAACTTGCCGGGTATCTGGATCATGCCAGGCGATCCGGCTGATCGAGGAGAATCTCGAAACGCCGCTGACGAGCTGCGAGCTTGCCAAAAGGCTCGGCATCGGACGCTACCTCGACATCGCATTTCTCGCGGGTCTACCGCGATCATTTCGGCAGATCGCCGGTCAGCCAGCGATCCGTTCTCAACTGACAACCGGCCCAACATCCGGAAGGAAACCATGGAAAGATTTCGGGGGAAGGCGGCACTTGTCACGGGCGCTGCCGGCGGGATCGGCGCCGCGATCGTGCGCCGGTTGCGCGCCGAGGGAGCGACCGTCGCCGTTGCGGACCGGGACGTTTGCGGCATCGAGGCGGAGGCGCATCTTGCCGGCGACCTGCTGGATCCGGCCTATGCCGACGGCCTGCCCGGGGCTGCTTTCGAACTGCTCGGCGCGCTCGACATCGTCGTCAACAATGCCGGCGTCATCACGCGCGGTGCGGTGACGGAGACGACCGATGCCGACTGGACGCTCTCCGTCGGCGTCAATGTCGAGGCGCCCTTCCGCGTCTGCCGCGCCGCCATCCCGATCCTGGCGCATGCGGGCGGCGGCGCGATCGTCAATGTCTCGTCGTGCTGGGGCGTCCGCCCGGGGCCGAACCACGCGGTCTACTGCATGACCAAGGCGGCGGTCGCCTCGCTGACGCAGTGCATGGGCATGGATCACGCGCGCCAGAACATCCGTGTGAACGCGGTGTGCCCCAACGAGGTGAACACGCCCATGCTGCGCACGGGCTTTGCCAAGCGCGGCTTCGATCCGGACACCGCCGTCGCCGAACTCGGCAAGACCGTGCCGCTCGGCCGCATCGCGGAGCCGGAGGACATCGCCGACGTGGTCCTGTTCCTGGTCTCGGACGCCGCGCGCTACATGTGCGGCGCGCTGGTCGAAGTCAACGGAGGAAAGCCGGTAGGATGACCCGATTCGATGGAAAGGTAGCCCTGGTAACGGGCGGGCGGAGCGGCATCGGCCAGGCGATCGCCCGAAGGTTCCGTAGCGAGGGCGCGCGTGTCTTCACCGCGCAGCGCGGCGAGGATCGGGAATTCGAGGCTATTCCCGCCGATTTCACCGATCCGGCAAGCGCGGCCGGCGCGGTTGCTGCGGTGGTGGCGCGAGCCGGACGGCTCGATGTGCTCGTCAACAATGCCGGCGTCATGCAGGAAGCCTTCGTCGAGGACATGGCGCTTGCGGACTTCGAGCGCACGCTCGCCGTCAACCTCACCTCGCCCTTCATGCTGATCAAGGCGGCGCTGCCCTCCCTGCGCAAGACCGGCGGCGCCATCGTCAATGTCGGCTCGATCGAAGGCCTCGGCTCCAACCCGAGGCACGCGGCCTACTGCGCCTCCAAGGCCGGCCTGCACGGGTTGACGCGGGCGGTGGCGGTCGACCACGGTGCCGAGGGCGTGCGCTGCAACGCGGTTGCCCCCGGCTGGATCGACACGGACCTCAATATAGACTTCATCGAAAGCATGCCTGATCCGGACGGTTTCCGCCGGACCATCGGCAAGATCCATCCCGTCGGACGCACCGGGAAGCCCGAGGAGGTGGCGAGCCTCGTCGCGTGGCTCGCCTCGGACGAGGCCGCTTTCGTCACGGGGCAGGTCTGGGCCGTCGACGGCGGGCGGATGGCGAAGCTCAGCCTTCCATAGCGGCAGCGGAAGGCCCACCTTCCCGCGCCAACAGGGCGGGTGGACCCGTGAAACCCTCGGCGTCAGGCTTCCACGCTCACGCGTCCGATGGGCTTGGAGCAGCAGGCGAGGATATAGTTGTCCTCGATGTCCTCGTCGGTGATGCCTCCGTTGTGCACCATATGGACCTGGCCTTCGGTCTTGCGAATCCTGCAGGTGCCGCAGATGCCCATCGAACACCCGGAGGGGATCACCAGTCCTGCGGCCTTCGCAGCCGCCAGGATCGTGTCCGTCTCGTTGCATTTCGCCGTGATGCCGGAGAATGCGAACTCGATTTCTGCCTGGTTCTGCGCATCGGGCAGCACGTCCTCGGAAACGTCTTCGGCATGGGCGGGTTCGGCGCTGAAGCTTTCCTGATGATAGCGGTTCATGTCGTAGCCGAGGCCGGCAAGCGCCTCGCGCACCGCCCGCATGAAGGGTTCCGGACCGCAGCAGAAAACCTCGCGGTCGAGATAGTCCTGCGCCATCAGGCCCAGCATGATCTGATTGAACATGCCCCGGTAGCCCGTCCAGGACCGGAAGGGGTCCGGTTCTTCCACCACCCATTTCAGGTCGATGCCGACGATGCGCGAGGCCATGAGCTCCATCCTGTCGCGCAGGATGATGTCGGAGGGGCGGCGCGCGCAGTTGATGAAGACGATGTCCGGCTCCCGGCCGGAATCGTAGAGCCATGTGGTCATGGCCACCATCGGGGTGATGCCTGAGCCGGCCGAGATGAAGAGGTATTTTTCCGCCGGATGATGGACGATCGAGAATTTGCCGGCCGGCCCGATCGCCCTGATGCGCATGCCCTTGTGCAGGTTGTCCAGCATCCAGCGGGTGCCGAGGGAGGCTGCCTGCGCCTTGACGGTGACTGTCAGGGCCGTGGGCCGGGAAGGAGAGGATGAAATCGTATAGGTGCGGTAGAGCGGCCCGCCGGGAACGGGCAGTTCCAGCGTGACGAACTGCCCCGGATCGTGGTTGAACAGCGCGCCCGACGGGCTCTGGAAGCTGAAGGTCACGACATTCGGCGCTTCCGGCGTGCGCGTGACGCATTCGAGCATTTCCGCGTCGGTCCAGAAGGAAAGGTTCCTGAAAGCGCTCATCCGCTTACTCCGCGGCATGCCGCATCGGAACCAGAGACCGTTCGAGCCAGGTGGCATACCAATCAACGAACTGGATGACGCCGCTTTCCTGGTTCGGCGAATAGGGGCCGGGGACATAGCCGGGTGAGAGAATGCCCTGCTGGTTGGTCTCGACGATCTCACGGTCCTCGTCGTTGGTGGCGATCCAGACCTCGGTCAGGCGCTTCAGATCGTAGTCGACGCCTTCGACGGCATCCTTGTGCACGAGCCAGGTCGTGGTGACTTCCGTCTCCATCGGGCCGATCGGCGTCACCCGGAAGGTCAGCGAATGATCGGGCAGGAAATGGTTCCATGTGCTCGGATAATGGAACTTCAGGAGCGTGCCCGCATCGGGCAGGCGCACGCGGCCGAGGTTCTTGCTCACGGCGGCCTTGCCGTCCATCGTGTAGCTCAGCGCCTTTTCCTGCAGGGGCATGCGCGCCAGGCGATATTGGCCGTCTTCGGAAATCCTGAACTGCGCGGGCGCGCCGGATGCCTCGCAGCGGTCGAAATGGGCCTGGAGGACGTCCGAGACCGATCCGTCCGGCGAGACGCCGGCGACGTTCGGGTCGAGCGGAAAGGAACGGCAAAGGGCAGGGTGGTTGCTGCTACAGTGATAGCATTCCCGATTGTTCTCCCACACGAGCTTCCAGTTCGCCTTTTCCACGATGGTCGAGGTATGGGCGACCTTGGCGTCGTTGAGGTCGTGGATCGCGAGATAGGGACGGGCCAGTTGCGCGAAGGCCTCGAAATCCGGCGGCGCCTGCGACAGACAGATATAGATCAGCCCTTCGAGGTTGCGCAGGTTGACCGGTTTGAGGCCGTGCCTGGAGGCATCGAAATCCGGGCCCATGTCGTTTGCCCAGAGCAGCTTGCCGTCGAGCTCGTAGGTCCATTGATGATAGGGACAGACGAGCTTGGCCACCTGTCCCTGCCTTGCCTTGCAGATCAGCGAGCCGCGGTGGCGGCAGGAATTGTGGAAGGCGCGGATTTCGCCATCGCGGCCGCGCACGATGATCACCTCATAGGCACCGACGCGCATCGTGACGTAGCTTCCGGCCTTCGCAAGCTGGCACGCCGGCACGGCATAAAGCCATTCCTTGTAGAAGAGATGCTCCAGATCGAGATCGTAGATGGCTGGAGAGGTGTAGAAGGGCTGTTCGAGGGCATGGCCTGGAATGCGGCGGGCCAGCAGGTCATGGATGGAAGACGAGAAGGCTGTCATAGGAGGACTCCACATTCGACACGTTCATCTGAGGAGAATTGTTATTGCGGCAAACCCAATTGACAACGGCACTTTTTTTGATGTGAGATTAGATGAACTAATGCCAAAGCCTGCGATCGGGCACACTCTAAAGGCTGCCTCATGCCCCGGCCATATGATCTTCCTTCCCTGACTGCCCTTGCCTGCTTCGAGGCCGCAGCGCGAAAGGCGAGCTTCAAGGACGCCGCCCAGGAAATGAACGTGACGCCGGCGGCCGTCAGCCATCAGATAAAGGCGCTGGAGACGGATCTCGGGTGCAGCCTCTTCGTCCGTCGCAGCCGCGGCGTCGAGCTGACGGAGAAGGGGGCTTTCCTGTTCCTCTCGATCCGGCGTGGCTTCGAGGCGATATCGGATACCGTCGCGCAGATCCGCGACCGCCGCGAAACCGTCGACGTGACGATCCGCACGACGACGGCGGTGAGTTCGCTCTGGCTCACGCCGAAGATCTCCGCCTTCTGGAAAATCTATCCGGCCGTCACCGTCTCCCAGATTACCAGCGATGTTCCCGGCGTAAGCGGTCCCTGCGACCTGAGCATCCACTATGGAGACCCGGACGAGAACGGCGTCGAGCACCGCATCCTCTTTCAGGACCGCATCGTGGCGATGGGGACGTCAGCATTCGCCGCTCAGTATCGCATCACGAGCGTCGAGGACCTGCTCAAGGTGCCGCTCATTCACATGAGCAACGAGGAGAACGGCTGGACGACCTGGGCGGATTGGTTTCAGGCGCTGGGGCGAGGGGCGCCGAAGGGCCGCAGTTTCTACGTGAACAACTACATGATCGCGCTTCAGGCCGCCCAAGACGATGTGGGAGCGGTGCTGGGCTGGGACGGGCTGGTGAAAGGGGTGATGGACGCCGGGCGGCTCGTGCCTCTCGTGCCCGAGACCGTTGCCTCGCCTGTGCCGTTCCATCTGAAAATCCATGCGAAGGCGACCGCTCAGTCGCGCTTGTTCGCCGATTGGCTTGTCAGGACCACGTAGGCCGAAGGCCGGTATTCGGCGCGATGTGCTCGCCGCGCATCGCGCCGATACTTGCGGCGCGCCTTGGCACGCCGTAGGCACACCGGTCAGAGGGCAGCCTCGATCTTGGCTGCGGCTTCGGAGGAGACCCACTGCTTCCAGATGTCAGGATTTTCCTCAAGGAAATGCTTGGCGCCCAACTCGCCGGTCGCCTGGTTGTCGGTCATCCAGGCCATCAGCTTGTTGATGGTGTCGTTGCTGAAGGAGCGCTTGTTCAGATAGTCCATGACCTGCGGGCCGGCCTTTTCGGAGAACGGCTTGGCAACGAGCGTCACGATCGTATCGACAGGCCAGGCGCTCGGCTTGGGGTCCGGGCAATCCGCGACGGTATTGCAGCGCTTCCATTCCGCTTCGTCATACGGCACGCCCGCTTCCAGCTGCACCATCTCGTATTTGCCGAGAAGGGCGGTCGGCGCCCAATAGTAGCCGACCCAGGGCTGCTCACGCTCGTAGGCCTTGGCGATCGCCCCGTCCAGACCGGCAGCGGAGCCGGTGTCGATGAGGGTCCAGCCAGCCTTTTCGGCCTCGAAGGCCTTGTAGAGCTGTGCCGTCACGACCGTGCCGCCCCAGCCCTGCGGGCCGTTGTAGATCGCTCCTTTGCCCGGATCCTCCGGATCGGGGAAGAGTTCGGGATGCTTCAGAACGTCCGGAATGGTTTTGATGTCGGGATGCGCGTCGGCGAAGTATTTCGGGATCCACCAGCCCTGGATGCCGCCATCGGGAAGAGGGGAGCCGACCTGGATGATCCTGCCTTCGTCGGTACCCTTCTTGACGACATCGGGAAGCAGGTCGATCCAGGCCTCGGGCGCGATGTCGGGCTGGCCTTTCTCGGCCATCGACGTGATGGTCGGAACGGTGTCGCCGATGGTGATCTCGGCGTTGCAGCCATAACCCGCGTTGAGGATGAACTTGTCGAGGTTGGAGATCACTTCCGCGCTTTGCCAGTTCATGCTGGCGATCGTGACGTCTCCGCAGTCTGCGGCATGGGCGGAAGACGATACGGCGAGAGTGCCGAAGATCAGGCATGTCGATGCAAGCAGGCTCTTCATTGTTGTTCCCTCTGTTGTGCGGCAGATGTTCTAGGGGCGGGGCGCCGCAAAGCCCGCCCTGACGGAGCTAGGAGGTTTCTCCCATGCGTACCGATTTCTCGAATGCGGCGGTCAGTCCGCGCATAACGGCGGTGCCGAAGCCCGCCTTGATCATTTCCTCGATCGCGGCCGCCGTGGTGCCGCGATAGTCGAGGAACGTCTTGACCGTCTCGGTGGGACAGTCGTCACGCTGTTCCAGCAGGCGGCCGGCGCCGACGAGAACCGCATTGACCGCGCGCCGGGCGACCTGGCGGTCCAGGCCGTGTGCGACGGCGTCGCTCATCATCGCTTCGGCAAGCAGCGCCGGAAAGGCGGGGCCGGAGCCCGTAAGGCCGGTGAGGTAGTCGATCTCCCCTTCCGTCCCAACCTCATCCTGAAAGCCGCAGGCATCGAAGATCGTCCGTACGACAGCCCGGTCCGCTTCGCCGGCATCGGCAGCGGCGACCCATGGCGTGTAGGATTTGCGCACCTCGGCGAAGGCATTCGGCAGGGAACGCACCACGCGCCGGGTCTGGTGGCGTTCGCAAAGCACATCCAGCCGGATGCCCGCCATGACGGAGACGACGAGCTTGCCCGCGGCATTGACCTTCAGGTCCGGCCAGTCGGCCGGGCGGACGGAGAGAATGATAACGTCCGAGCGATCGGCAAGGGCCTGGTTGTCCGATGTCCAGAAGGCGCCCGGAAAGCGACCCGGATGTGCCCTGCGATAGGAAAGGGACAGGTCTTGAGGCTCGACGACGCGCGTGTCGAGCAACGCTCCGGCGATGGCTCCGCCGAGCCAGCCGGCGCCGCCGATCACGCCGATCCTCAACCCCTTGCCTGTTTCCACCTTGCCCTCACTCCGGTTTGTAGCCATGCCGCGCGAAGAAGCGGTCGAGCTCCCTCTGCTGGGGGATCTGGCCGGTATAGATCGCGATGTATTCGGGGATGCGCTTCATGCGGAGCGCCAGGTCCTCCTTGGACTGCATCGAGATGTATCCGATCTGGACCAGGTAGGTCGTTCGCGCGCGAACGTCCGCGGGACCCTCCTCATAGCCGAACCGCATGAACATGCGGCAGAGGGCTTCCATCCTCACCTGATCGGCCTGCTGCACCTCGGCCAGAATCTCGGGCGATTGCAGCGCCCAGCTGCGGACCGCAAACTCGAACTGGGAATCGAACAGCTCCTTGTTCACCCAGCAGTCGAAGACGTTCAGCATCGCTTCGGCAAGCGATTCCGCGTAGGCTTCCGACTGCTTCACGAGGTTGCCCGTGTTCTTCTCCCTCCAGCGCGAGACGAGCGCACTCAACAGTTCCTCCCGGTCCTTGAAGAACCAATAGAAACTGGTCCGGGAGAGGTTGAGCCGTTTTGCGAGCGGCAGGATCTTCACCGAGTCCACCCCGGATTCGAGCAGGGCCTCGTAGGCCGCCTCGAGCCAACCCTCGGGAGAACCCCGCCAGCCGCTGTCGCTTATCGCCTGTTCCATGATTATCTCCTAACAAATCCGACACGCCGCGACAAGAAAAATGTACATAGGTGTCAACATAAAATACCCTTATGTTTACCTTATTGACACTTGTGTACATTTTCGCTTACCGTTGCGGCAAAGTCCCTTAAACCGGAGCCTGCCGCATGTCGAACGATCCCCTGCTTCAGCCCTTCCAGCTGAAGCATCTGACCCTTCGCAACCGCATCATCGTGACGTCGCACGAGCCCGCCTATCCCGAAGACGGCATGCCGAAGGGCCGCTACCGGGCCTATACGGTGGAGCGGGCGAAGGGCGGGGTGGCGATGACGATGACGGCGGGCTCCGCGGCCGTCTCGAAAGACAGCCCGCCGGTCTTTAACAACCTGCTTGCCTACAAGGACGAAATCGTTCCGTGGATCCGCGAGATGACCGACGCCGTGCATGAAGAGGGCGCGGCGATCATGATCCAGCTCACCCATCTCGGCCGCCGCACGCGCTGGGACAAGGGGGACTGGCTGCCGGTGGTCGCTCCTTCCCATCATCGCGAAGCGGCGCATCGCGCCTTCCCCAAGAAGATCGAAGACTGGGACATCGAGCGCATCATCAAGGATTTTGCCGATGCGGCCGAGCGCATGAAGGCCGGCGGCATGGACGGGGTCGAACTGGAGGCCTACGGCCATCTCATCGACCAGTTCACCTCGCCGCTGACCAACGAGCTGGACGGTCCCTACGGCGGTTCACTCGACAACCGCCTGCGCTTCTGTCTCGACGTGTTCAAGGCCATGCGCGAACGGGTGGGCGACGACTTCATCCTCGGCGTGCGCTACACGGCCGACGAATGTCTTCCCGGCGGGACCGGAAAGGCCGAAGGCCTTGAAATCTCCCGCCGCCTCAAGGAAAGCGGGCTCATCGACTACCTGAACGTCATCCGCGGCCATATCGACACGGATCCCGGGTTGACGGACGTCATCCCGATCCAGGGCATGGCGAACTCGCCGCATCTCGATTTTGCCGGCGAGATCCGCGCGGCGACGCGTTTCCCGACCTTCCACGCCGCCAAGATCCCGGATGTGGCGACGGCGCGCCATGCGATCGCCGCCGGCAAGGTCGATATGGTCGGCATGACCCGCGCCCACATGACCGACCCGCATATCGTGCGCAAGATCATGGAAAGACGCGAGGACGACATCCGTCCCTGCGTCGGCGCGAACTACTGTCTGGACCGCATCTACCAGGGAGGGCTGGCGTTCTGCATCCACAACGCGGCGACCGGCCGCGAGGAGACGATGCCGCACCTGATCGCGAAGGCGGATGTGCGCAAGAAGGTGGCGATCGTCGGCGCGGGACCTGCCGGACTTGAAGCCGCGAGGGTTTCTGCCGAGCGCGGCCACGAGGTCGTGGTGTTCGAAGCCGCGAACGATCCGGGCGGCCAGATCCGGCTGACGGCGCAGAGCGAGCGCCGGCGGGAAATGATTAGCATCATCGACTGGCGCATGGGCCAGTGCGAAAAGCTCGGCGTCACCTTCCATTTCAACACCTGGGCGGAGGCCGACACGGTCCTCGCCGAGAACCCGGACGTCGTCATCATCGCGACGGGCGGCCTGCCGCATACCGAGGTCCTTTCGAAGGGCAACGATCTGGTGGTCTCCTCCTGGGACATCATCTCGGGCGATGTGAAGCCGGGCACGAACGTGCTCGTCTTCGACGATGCCGGCGATCATGCCGGCCTCCAGGCGGCCGAATTCCTCGCCAAGGCGGGCGCCAGGGTCGAGATCATGACGCCGGACCGCTCCTTCGCGCCGGAAGTCATGGCGATGAACCTCGTCCCCTACATGCGCTCATTGCAGAAGCTCGACGTGACCTTCACCGTCACTTACCGGCTGGAAGCGGCGGAGCGGAGCGGCAACCAGATCATCGCCCACGTCGGCAGCGATTACGGCGGCGTCGCCAGGCAGCGCACGGTCGATCAGATCGTCGTCAACCACGGCACCATCCCTTTGGACGACCTTTATTTCGAGCTGAAGCCGGGCTCGAAGAATCTCGGAGAGGTTTCCTACGACGCACTGCTGTCCGGCGCGCCGCAGACCGTCGAGCGCAATCCGGGCGGCAGCTACCAGCTCTTCCGCATCGGCGACGCGGTCGCCGCCCGCAACACGCACGCGGCCATCTACGACGCGCTGCGCCTCGCCAAGGATATATGACGATGGCCCGAAACGGCAGATTGCAGGATTTCCTCGACGCAGCCTCTGCCGCATACGATCAGTGCGCCCGGTATCGGCGGGTCCCTCTACAATCCGCCGGGCATCAGGCACGCCATGCGCTCGGGGGAAAAGCCGTTGTTCGCCTTCTAGGCCCTGCTCCCCGGCCAGACGAGACATCGATGAAGGAGCAGCCGGCGCCAGGCGGCGGTTCTCTCATGCGCCGAGGCGCGTGATTCACTCCGTTGGAGTTTGGGCAACGGCATCGATGCTGACCGATTCCGGCGCCTGGCCCTCCGAGAATAACGCCATGCTGAGAATGGATCCGAAGATGGCGACGAACGTCGCGATCAGGCAAAGGCCGATGATGTTTGTTCTGCGAGCGACAGGCATCGCTTCATTCTCCTACGATTGCAGACACCACAATGGCTGTGCGTTGCATTGGTTCCCGTTTGTGATGCACCCGGCCCGGCCATAGACTAGCGCCCGATGCGCCTCCAGATCCTGGAGCGCCTTCGGGCGGCCATGCTCCGCAACGTAACTCCGTCAGATCGGTGTGCTGGAGGGATTCGACGTCGCCCCCTCCGCCGGGCCTCTGATGCTCAAGAACGTCACCATCCAGGACACGGCCGGCTTTGAGGACGGCAAACCTTTAGGGTTGACTCCCGGATGCACTCCACCAAGCATGCCGGAATGATCCCTGCCCGATTCACCGACCGCCTTCTCCTCCTGCCCTTGGCGAGCTGTCCCAGCCAGCCATCGCAGGATCTGCCATGAAGCCCTATCTCCACATCGCCGTCGCCCTGGCGTTTCTCCATTCGACGCCGGCCTTTTCGCAAGACGCCAAGGCCCCGAGGGTCATCCCGACCGACAAGCAGAGCTGGTCGAAGGCCGTCGGAGCCCGAATCCAGCGACGCAGCACCGTCGTTGTTTCCAGGGCCCGCCTTGAGGGCATTTATGGAGATTTCAACCTGAAGATCGGCTTCCAGATCTCGCCCGACGGCAATGTGTCGAACGTTCGCGTCGTCGAATCCTCGGGCGACCCGGCCGTGGACAAGATCGCAATGGACATGCCGGCACTCGCATCGCCGTTCCCCGCGTTCACTCCGGACATGCAGGCAACGCCTGTATCGCTCGTCGCGCCGATCGTGCTGCATCTCGAGGTCCCGACACCGGTCGAGGGCGAGTCCGGCGCCGCCGGCGAAACGGGAGGGAGCGGCGGCTCTCAAGGGGGTACGCGTTGATCATCCTGCATGCGGGGGAAGAGCCGGGCGGCTTCTGATCGTTGCGGCGGCGCCGTGCAGCATGAGATCGGCGAGCGCCCGTGTCACGGCGTCCCTGAAGGCCGCATCTTGCGCCAGGTCCTCGCCGAAGACGTCGGTCATGGTCAGGTAGGCGGCCACGATGCCGGCCGGTTCCGTGACGCGGCCGGTCAGCCCGGCGATACGGGCGGCGTGCGGATCGCGCACGTCGATGGCCTGGCCTTTCTCGTCGAACCCGCGCGCATAGCGCATCCAGGCCGCGACGCCCAGCGCCAGCCGGTTGAAGGCGGCGCCCGCCGCGCGGCGGTCCCGGATCGTGCCGAGCAGGCGCTGCGGCAGCTTCTGCGAACCGTCCATGGCGATCTGCCAGGTGCGGTGGCGCAGTGCCGGATTGCGGAAGCGGGAAAGAAGGTCTTCGCAATAGGCGGCAAGATCGAAGCCTGCGAGCGGCGGCAGGGTCGGCGATACCTCCTCGCGCATCAGCCCCTCGATCAGTTCCGCCATGCCGGGGAGCGCCATCGCCTCGGCCACCGTCTCGGCGCCTGCGAGATAACCGAGATAGGCGAGCGTGGAATGGCTGCCGTTCAGGAGCCGCAGCTTCATCGTCTCGAAGGCCGACACGTCGGTAACGAAGACGGCTCCCGCCTTTTCCCAGGCCGGCCGGCCGAGGGGGAAGCGGTCCTCCACGACCCACTGGCAGAAGGGCTCGGTCACCACCGGCCAGGCATCCTCCACGCTGAGGGCGGCGGCGACCGCCGCGCGGTCCTCGGCCGTCGTCGCCGGCACGATGCGGTCTATCATGGTGGAGGGCGCCGCGACGTCCCGCACGGCCGCAGCGGCCTCGGCGCCGCGCAGCGCCGCGAAGCGCGTAACGACGCGGCCGAGCACGTGGCCGTTTGCGGGCAGGTTGTCGCAGGAGAGCAGCGTGAACGGCGCCGTGCCGGCGCGGGCGCGCCGCACCAGCGCTTCGACGATGAAGCCGACGGCCGAGCGCGGACGGTCGGGATGGGCGATGTCGTGCAGGACGTCCGGGTGGCTCTCGTCGAGCGTGCCCGTCGCGGGATTGTGGCAATAGCCCTTCTCCGTGACGGTCAGCGAGACGATGCGGGTGCGCGGGTCGGCCATGCGGGCGAGCACGGCCTGCGGATCCTCCGGCGCGCAGAGGAACTCGACCACGCTGCCGATCACCCGGAGCCGTTCGCCCGAACCGTCCTGGACCTTTAGCGTATAGAGCCCATCCTGCGGCGCGAGCGCGTCGCGCGTTTCCGGGCTGCGCAGCGAAACGCCGCAGATGCCCCAGCCCGGGTTTTCCGAAAGGACAGCATCGGTGAAGACCGCCTGGTGCGCGCGGTGGAAGGCGCCGATGCCGAGATGGACGATGCCGACCGCGACGGCCGCCGGATCGTAGTCCGGCCGGCTGACGGCGGCGGGCAGGCGCGGGAGTGTCTGTCGCGAAAGACGCATCATGCGGCCTGCTGCTGCTTGGCGCGCGCGACGATCTGCGTCGGGCTGACGAATTGTAGGGCGAGCACCAGCCAGAACAGCGTCGTCACCATGTAGATCACCGCCATGGCGTCGATCGACTGGCCGGCGCGCACGCCGGAGGCGAAGACGGCGTAGTAGAGCGAGACGACCAGCGTCTGGCTCGTCGGCCCGGCGACAAGGAAGGTGAGCTCGAACATGGCGATGGTGCGCACGAGCACGAGAAGCAGCGCCGCCAGCATGCCGGGAAGCAGCAGCGGCAGGAGGATGCGCAGGAAGAGGCTCCACGTGCCGGCGCCGAAGACGCGCGCGGCCGCCTCGATGCGCGGGTCGATCTGCTCGATGAAGGGGATCATGACGAGGATGACGAAGGGCAGGGACGGCACGAGGTTTATGAACACCACACCCCAGAAGGTGCCGCCGAGGCCGACCTGGTAGAGCACGGTGGCGAGCGGAATGCCGTAGGTGAGCGGCGGAATGAGGAGCGGCAACAGGAAGAGCAGGATGATCGCCCGCTTGCCCGGAAAGTCCCGCCGCGCCAGCGCATAGGCGGTGACGACGCCGACGATGCCGGAGATGAGCACCACCGTGAAGACGATCTGGAAGGTGACGACGACGACGCTCGACAGCTGGAATTCGCGCCAGGCGTCGAAATACCAGCGCGTCGTCCAGCCGACAGGCAGCCACGTGCCGAGCCAGCGGGTCGCGAAGGAGTTGATCACCACCGCCGCCATGACGGCGAGAAGGTTGAGCACGAAGAGGCCGGCCACCGCCCAGACGGCGAAACGCCACAGCTTGGACCCTATGCCCTGGTCGCGGATCATGGCTCGTCCTTTCTGAACGGGAATGCCGGGAGGATCGCAGCTCGCATCGCCCTATCCTTTCGTGCCGCCGGCCGGGCCGCGGTAGAAGAGGGAACGCAGGCCCAGCACCGCCAAGACGATGACGAGCTCGACCCCGCCCATGATGATGGCGATGGCCGTGCCCATCGAGTGGTCGTACTGCTCGAAGGCGGCCTGATAGGCGGCGATAGAGATCACCCGTGTCGCCCCCGCCGGCGCGCCGAGGAGAACGGCGGACGGAAACACGGCGAAGGCCTGCACGAAGGCGAGGCAGAAGGTGACGGCAAGCCCCGGCACGAGAAGCGGCAGGAAGACCCGCATGAAGCGCTTGCGCGGCCCCGCGCCGAGCGTGGCGGCGGCCTGCTCGATGGCCGGGTCGATGCCCGTCACATAGGAGAGCGTCAGCAGGAAGGCGAAGGGAAAGCCGGTGATCAGCAGCGAGGCGAAGACGCCCCAGTAGTTGTTGGTGAGCTTGATCGGGCCTTCGAGGATTCCGAAGAGGATCAGCGTCCGGTTGAACCAGCCCTGCGGGCCGAGGAAGGTGAGCAGGCCGTCCGCGACGAAGACGGTGCCGAGGGTCACCGGCAGCACGAGGATCGTCGTCAGCAGGCGTTGCCGGTGCATCAGCCGCACGCGGAAGGCGATCGGCACGGCAAGCGCGAGATTGAGGATGGTGACGGGCAGCGCCAGCCACAGCGTCGCGGCGATCGTGCCGTACTGGAAACGGTCGCTGAAGAAGCGCACGTAGTTCGCATACCAGGCGCCCTCGCGCGGGGAGAGCGAATCGACGATGCCGTAAAGGAAGGGATAGACGAAGAGAGCCGCCATGACCGCCACGCCCGGCAGCACGAGCAGCGTGGTGCCGTCGAGGCCGCGGGCGGCGAGCCGGGCGCGGAGCGGCGGCGCGCTCATTGCGCCTCTCCCCTGAAGACGAGCGCCCGGCCGGCGACGGGCCGGAGCCTTGCCGACGCACCGCGCGGCAGCGCCCGGTCGGCGCGGAAGAAGAGCTCCGATCCGTCGGCCGCATGCGCCATGCCGAAGAAGGCGCGGCCGCGATATTCCATGCTGGCCACGGTCGCGGGAATGCCCTCGCCCTCCTCGACGGCGACGAGATCCTCCGGCCGCACCGAGAGCACCGCGGCGTCGCCCGGCCGCAGCGCTTCGCGCGCGATGCCCGCCAGCCGCGCGCCTGCCGCCTCGATCTGCGCCGCCTCGCCGTCGAGCGCGACGACGCGGCCGGCAAGCCGGGTACGGAAGCCCATGAAATCGGCGACCTCGACATGGTCCGGCCGCTGGTAGAGGTCTTCCGGCGTGCCGATCTGCATGATGCGGCCCTGGCTCATCACGACGATGCGGTCGGCGAGCGACAGGGCCTCGTCCTGGTCGTGGGTGACGTAGATGGTGGTCGAGCCGATCTGGTCGTGGATGCTGCGGATTTCGGCGCGCATCTCCAGGCGCAGCTTGGCGTCGAGGTTGGAAAGGGGCTCGTCCATCAGCACGACGGGCGGGCGGATGACGACGGCCCGCGCGATCGCCACGCGCTGCTGCTGGCCGCCGGAAAGCTGTCCGGGCAGCTTTTCCGCCTGCGAGCCGAGCCTGACGAGCGCCAGCGCCTCGTCGACGCGCCGGTCGGCCTCCGCGCCCTTCACGCCCTGCATGGCCAGGCCGAAGCCGACATTCTTGCGCACCGTCATGTGCGGGAAGAGGGCGTAGCTCTGGAACACCATGCCGAAGCCGCGCTTTTCCGGTTCCAGATGGTCGATGCGCCTGCCGCCGAGGCGGATCTCGCCGCCGGAGAGCGCCAGCAGGCCCGCCACGCAGTTGAGCGCCGTCGACTTGCCGCAGCCGGACGGCCCGAGGAGGGCGATGAATTCGCCGGGCTCGATGGAAAGATCGATCCCGTCGAGCGCGTTGTAAGCGCCGAACGCGCGGCGCAGGCCGTCGAGTTCGAGCCGCGCGCCCTGCCGGGGGGAAGTCGCTGTCGTTGCGGTCTCAACCGGTTGGTTCAAGAACGTCTCCTTAACGTGATACGCCGATGCGGCGCCCGCGCGTTGCGGGCGCCGGGGAAAAGCGCGTCAGCCCTTGGCCGCGCCGATCTGCTCGTCCCAGATGCGGAAGGCGTCGACGATCTGGGCGGGCTCCAGGGGAACCTCCAGCGGGTTGTTGGCGATCCAGTCGTCGTATTCGGGGCGGCCGAATTCGGCGAGCGCGTCCTGGCTTGCCTGCGGCGCCATGTCGAGCGTCACGTCCTTGACGGCCGGACCGGGGTAGAAATACCCCTCGTCATAGGCGATCGCCTGCTGCTGCGGCTGCAGGACGAAGTTGATGATGTCGAGGAGGACGGCGACCTTCTCGTCCGGAACGCCCTTCGGGATGACGGCATAGTGGGCGTCGGTGACCCAGTGGAAGCCCTTGAGCGTGCCGACTTTCGCCTCGGCCGGCACGATGCCGAGCACGCGCGGGTTGATGTCCCACCCGGTCGTCGTCACCACGATGTCGCGGGTGCCCTCGCCGAGCTCCTTCATCACCTGCGTCGTGCCGGTGCCGTAGTACTCGATGTGCTCGCCGATCGCCTTCAGGTATTCCCAGGTCTTGCTCCAGCCGTTGACCGGATCGCGCGGATCGCTGTCGCCGAGGAGATAGGGCAGGCCCATCAGGAAGGTGCGGCCCGGCCCGGAATTGGCGGGCCGGGCATACATGAACTTGTTCGGATTGGCCTTCGCCCATTCCAGGAGCTCTTCGGCCGTCGTCGGCGGGGTGGCGACGCGGTCGGGCATGTATTCGATCAGCGGCCCGGAGGGGTAGTAAGTCACGACGATGCCGCGGTCCCTGGCGAGCGCCTGCATCTTGAAGGCCTGCGGCAGGAGGACCTTCTCCAGGTCCGGAAGGTTCGCCCTGTGGGCGGAAAGGTCGATCCAGAGGTCCTGGTCGAGGCCGGCGGAGAGCGCGTCCGTGCCGGTCAGAACGAGGTCGATGTCGACGCGGCCGGCGGCCTGCTGCGCCTGGATCTTGGCCGGAAGCTCGGGTGCCGGCGCCTTGGTGAAGGCGAAGTTCGAGACCCATTCGGGCTTGGCCGCCGCGTAGTTCTCGAACATGCCCTGCGTCAGCGCGAGGTTGCCCGCGACGTCGACGATGGTGATCGTGAGGGGATTGGCCGGGGCGGCAAGCTGCGCAAGGCCGCGGCCGGGCAGCAGGCCGAGGCCCGCCATGCCGGCGACGCCGCCGACGAATGTCCTGCGTGTTATGTGCATTTCGGTCTCCTCCATCGTTGGCCGGCCGTCTCCCGGGCATCCGGCATTCTCCGTCTCACAGGCGATAGGCCCGCTTGGCGAGCCCATAGGCGAGCTCCTGCGCCAGACCGTGTGCCTCCTCCTCGTCGAGGCGGTGGTCGGCGACGAGGCGGGCGAGATAGGCGCAATCCACGCGCCGGGCCATGTCGTGCCGCGCGGGGATCGACAGGTAGGCGCGCGTGTCGTCGTTGAAGCCGACGGTGTTGTAGAAGCCGCAGGTCTCCGTGGTCGTCTCGCGGAAGCGGCGCATGCCGTCGGGACTGTCGAAGAACCACCAGGCGGGTCCGAGCCGGAGCGCCGGATAGTGCCCGGCCAGCGGCGCGAGTTCGCGCGAATAGGCGCTCTCGTCCAGCGTGAAGAGGACGAGCGTCAGCCCGGCATCGTTGCCGACGGCGTCGAGCAGCGGCTTCAGCGCCTGCACGTAGTCGGTCGCCTTGGGAATATCGGCGCCCTTGTCCGGCCCGAAGGCGGCAAAGAGCGAGGGATTGTGGTTGCGGAAGGAGCCGGGGTGGAGCTGCATGACGAGGCCGTCGTCCTGGCTCATGCGCGCCATCTCCGTCAGCATCTGGCCGCGGAACGCCTCGGCCTCGCCGGCGTCCGCTTTCCCCGCGAGGACCTTGCCGAAAAGCGCCGCGGCCGCATCCGCGGGCAGGTTCTCGGTGCGCGCGGTGGGGTGGCCGTGGTCGGTGGCGGTCGCGCCATGCGCCTTGAAGAAGGCGCGCCTCGCCCGGTGGGCGGAAAGGTAGCCGGCCCAGGTGGCGGGCTCGCCGGTGATCGCCAGCAGCCGCTCCACATTGCCCGAAAACCCCGAGGCTTCCGGATCCACCACCGCGTCGGGGCGGTAGGTCGGCACGACGCGGCCATGCCAGCCCGAACGGCGCACCGCATCGTGATGGGCAAGGTCGTCGAGCGCGCTGTCCGTGGTGGCGATCGCCTCGATGCCGAACGCGTCGTAAAGCGCGCGCGAGCGCAGCGCCGGCGTGGCGATCGCCGCAGCGATCCGGTCGTAGAGCACATCGGCGTTTTGAAGCGACAGGCGCTCGGTAATGCCGAAGACGGCATCGAGCGAATGCTCGAACCACAGCCGGGTCGGCGTGCCCGCGAAGAGATGGAAATGCTGGGCAAAGAGCCGCCAGATGCTGCGCCCGTCCGTAACGGCACGCGTGCCGTCGCGCCGCGCCACGCCGAGGGCATCGAGGCTGACGCCCTGCGAATAAAGCATGCGCGTGGCGTAGTGGTCCGGCGTGATGAAGAGCGCGGCGGGATCGGGAAACGCCGCATCCTCGGCATACCAGGCCGGATCCGTATGGCCGTGCGGGGAGATGATCGGCAGGCCGGCCACGCCGTCGTAAAGGCGCCGGGCGATCGCCCTGACGCCCGGCTCGGCAGGCAGCAGCCGGTCGGGATGCAATGCCATATCCGCCGCTCCTCCTCGATCGCGTATTGGCAACTGGCGATAATTGATATACTAGTATTCATCATCGAGTCAACCGACGGATTTTTCCATGCCGCCTTCCACCTCTTCGGGCACCGCCCTGCCGCTGTTCACGGAGCCGGGCGGCGTGCGGGTGCGCCGGGTGACGACGGCCTCCGCCATCTACGAGCGGCTGCATGCCGCGATCCTCTCCCTGGAGATGAAGCCGGGCGCGGCGCTTCAGGAAAAGCGCATCTCGGAGGAGTTCGGCGTCAGCCGCACGCCGGTGCGCGAGGCGCTGCTGCGCCTTGCCGAGGCGGGGCTGGTGGAGATCTTCCCGCAATCGGGAACCTTCGTGTCGCGCATCCCCGTTGCGGCCATTCCCGAGGCGGTGGTCATCCGCAAGTCGCTGGAAGGGACGACGGTGGAGCAGGCGGCCTCCGTCGCCACGGCCGGGGACATCGCCCGGCTCGATGCCATCATCGCGCGCCAGCGCGTGCATGCCGGCCTCGACGAAGCCTCCCTGTTCCACGAGCAGGACGAGGCCTTCCACGAGGCGATCGCGGCGATTGCCGGCTATCCGGGCATCTGGGCCCTCCTGAAGACGGTGAAGCTGCAGATCGACCGCGCCCGCCGGCTGACGCTGCCTGCGCTCGGCCGCATGGACAGCGTGATCGAGGAACATGTGACGATCCGCGACGCGATCGCCGCCCATCAGAAAACCGGCGCGCATGCGGCCATGATGCGCCACCTCAGCGCCGTCATCCCGGATATCGACGAATTGCGGCTCCTCTATCCGGGCTATTTCCGCTGATCCGGCCGGCCGGCACCGAAACGAACGATACGAGAAGGAACGGGAGGGCGAAGGACGATGCGGCAGGCTTGGAGGTGGTTTGGGCCGGATTCGCCGGTCACGCTGGACGACGTGCGCCAGGCCGGCGCGACCAACGTCGTCTCCGCCCTGCACCAGGTTCCGATCGGCGAGGCCTGGACCGAAGCGGCCGTCGGCGCGCGCAAGACGCTGATCGAGACGACCCCGGCCGGCCGCACGCCCCTCGTCTGGTCCGTGGTGGAAAGCATTCCCGTCCCGGATGCGGTCAAGCGCAAGGGCGCCGGCGCGAAGGCCGAGATCGAGGCCTGGATCGCGAGTCTCGAAGCCGTCGCGGCCTGCGGCATCGGCATCATCTGCTACAATTTCATGCCGGTGGTCGACTGGACCCGCACCGAGCTCGACTTCGTCACCCCGACCGGCGCGACCGCGATGCGCTTCGACCACGAGCGCTTCGCCGCCTTCGACCTCTTCGTGCTCGAACGGCCCGGCGCGGAAGCGGATTATTCCCGGGAAGACCGGGACCGCGCCGCAGCCGTGTTCGGCGCTATGCGGCCGGTGGAGATCGACGAGATCACCCGCATCATCACCTCGGCGCTGCCCGGCTCGACCACCGACCCGCTCACCCTTCCCGCCTTCCGCGAACGGCTGGAAGCCTATCGGGGCATCGATGCCAAGAAGCTCCGCCAGCATCTCGTGGAATTCCTCGAAGCCGTGACGCCGGCCGCCGAAGCGTTCGGCGTCAAGCTGACGCTGCATCCCGACGATCCGCCGCGCCCGCTCTTCGGCCTGCCGCGCATCGCCTCCACGGCGGAAGATTATGCCGCGCTCTTTTCGGCCGTGCCGTCGCCAGCCAACGGCATGTGCCTGTGCACCGGCAGCCTCGGCGTGCGCGCCGACAACGACCTGCCGGCGATCGCCCGCCGCTTCGCCCCGCGTATCCATTTCGCCCACCTGCGCGCCACCACCCGCGAAGGCGATGGCCGCAGCTTCCACGAGAGCGCCCATCTGGAAGGGGACGTCCCGATGGTCGACGTGCTGAAGGAACTCGTCGCCGAGGACCGCAGGCGTACTGCCGGCGAAACGATCGTCTTCCGGTCGGACCATGGCCACCGCATGCTGGACGACCTCGGCAAGACCGTCACCCCCGGCTATCCGGCGATCGGCCGCCTGCGCGGCCTTGCCGAACTGCGCGGCATCCTCCATGCGCTCGGTGCGCCGCCAAGCTAATGCATTCGGTCGGGAAGGCGCATCGCTATGGTCTCGGCACCGGTGATCTCATGATCCCCGCTGCTTGCCGATTCTGGCAAAGCCGAGAGACGCCAAAGCCATGAGGCCGACGTAGAGCGGGATGAACGAGAAGGCGCCGGTGGCGATTTCGCCGAGACTCCTGTCGGGCTGCCAAAGCATGACGGTGAGGAAGCAGGCAAGCAGCAGCGCATCGAGGAATTGGCGTTCCCAGAACCGCCCGTCGAGACGTCCTCCTTGCGACAGGGGAAAGAGGAGAGAGGTTGCGCGTCCGGCCAGAAGGTACGGCGGGATGATCGCGAGCTTAACGAAGATAAGGTTGCCGGGATTCCCCATGAAATGAAGAATAATGGCAAAGATGGCAGCCATGGCAACCGGAATGCCGTAGATGGCCATGCGGTTGCTCTGATCGGATTGAACCTTCATTTCAATCTCCTCGTTCGCGACGGTGTCAGCAGAACCAGCATGGCGTGCCGGCATGGCCAAATTGCGAAACGTATCTTTCACAGACGGCGATGGACCGTGCTTTGTGCGCCGGGCGCTCAAGGAATAGCCTAGCCGGTGATGCGCTCCAGGACCCGGTCGAGCGCGTCCGTCAGCGCGCGCGATCCGCCGTTCTCCTCGAAATCCTTGAACACCTGCTCGTTCAGGCCGCCCTTGGTGGCGAATTCGCGGCTGAACTCGATGAAGTCGGTATCCCGCCACGCCGACAGGGCGGTTTCGGACAAGCCGGCGAAAAGAGGGGCGAGATAGGCGCGGCCCTTTTCTTCCGGCAGGCCTTTTCCGGCGAGCCATTCCGTCGTGCGGTGCATGATGCCGAAGTACGTCGCCATCAGGGCGCTCGCCGCGGCGAGGAGATCGTACTCCGCCTTCGTTTCGCATTCGACGGCGTTTCCCAGCACGTTGAAGAGCGCAGCCGTATCCGGATCCGGCGGGAAGACGGCGGTGACGCCTTTCCGTCCGGCGACGAAGGGCAGCGGAATCGCCTGGGTGAGGCGCACGTCCGCGCCGATCCAGTCGAGCAGCGCGTCCCGGCCCGTCGCGGCGACGACGCTGACCACCTTCTGCCCATCCCGGAAACGCAAGGGACGGACGACCTCTTCGGCGATTTGCGGGCGGATCGCCAGCACGACCGTATCGCATCCGTCGACGATCGCCTGGTTGTCGCCGGAGACGAGCACCGGCGGAAAGTCGCCGGCGAGCCTGGCCGATGTTTCCGCATTGCGCAGCGACACCATCACCTGCGGCACGGCCACCGGCTCGGCAAGAAGGCCGCGCACCATGGCGTCGGTGATGGCGCCGGTTCCGATGAATCCGATCTTCCGGGGCAGGGACATGGTCATTCCGCCGCGGCAAGACGGCCGAAGGACACCTCGGTCGTATAGTTCTCGCGCAGGAAGGCGATGAAATTGTCCTGGAACTGCCGTGTGTGGGCATGGGCCAGCTCGTCGGCGAGCTCGACGTCCTTCGCCCGGATCGCCTCCAGCATCAGTTCGTGCTCGTCGGTCAGGAG
>NZ_JBJIEP010000028.1:0-67661 GCF_046557955.1 Shinella agrisoli
GCCGGCAAGGTGGCGACGGGCGATCTCGACGGCGGCCTCGTCTCCTGCACGCCGGCCGGTGCCATGGTCTTCGTGCGCCGCACCCATGGCAACGACCTGTCCGGCCTCAACGCCGTGGTGATCGGCCGTTCCAACCTCTTCGGCAAGCCGATGTCGGCGCTGCTGCTCGCCGCCAATGCGACGGTGACGACCGCCCATTCGCGCACGAAGGATCTCGCCGGCGTCTGCCGCAACGCCGATATCCTCGTTGCCGCCGTCGGGCGTCCGGAAATGGTGAAGGCCGATTGGGTGAAGCCGGGCGCGACGGTGATCGACGTCGGCATCAACCGCATTCCGGCGCCGGAAAAGGGCGAAGGCAAGTCCCGCATGGTGGGCGACGTCGCCTTCGAGGAATGCGCCAAGGTCGCGGGCGTCATCACGCCGGTTCCCGGCGGCGTCGGCCCGATGACCATCGCCATGCTGATGGCCAACACCGTCATCGCCGCCTACCGCAAGGCCGGACGCACGCCGCCGAGGTTCTGATCGCTTGCAGGCCTGGAGGCGGGCGCGATAGCCGGGCCCGCTTGCTCCTCCATCGTCAGGCCGGGCCCGGCCCGAGGATGACGGCGTGTGCGGTAAACGGCTTCCCGCCCCTCGGGTACCCCAAGGCGTTCTCACCTTCCCGCCGGCGCCGGCCCGGTCGAGGCGCGCACGATGAGGTCGGTCTTCCAGAGCTCCTGCTGCGGCAGGGTCTCGATCTGGAGGATTCCGGCGATCAGCCGCCGGGCGATGCGCTGGCCGGCGGCGCGCAGCGACGAGCGGGTGGTCGTCAGCGGCACCATGAAGTTCTCCGGTTTCAGCATCGGCAGCACATCGTCGTGGGCGATGAGGGAAATGTCCGTGCCGAGCTTCAGCCCCGCCTGGTTGATCGCCCGCACGGCGCCGAGCGCCAGCACCGTGCTGGAGCAGAGCACGGCCGTCGGCGGCGTCTCGAGCTGGAGGAAGCGCTCCATCGCGCGAAAACCGTGTTCGTCCGTCATCTGCGAGTGGTGCACGCACTCCTCGCGCAGTTCCAGGCCGTTCTCGGTGAGCGCACGCACGACGCCTTTCTTGCGGCGGATGGCGAAGGCGAGGTATCCGGCCCCGTTGATGAGGGCGAAATGCCGGTGGCCAAGCTGCACGAGCAGGCGCGCCGCATCGTAGAAGGCTCCGGTATTGTCGATGTCGAGGAAGGGATAGTCCGTCGGTATGCCGATGGAGCGCCCATGCACGACGAAAGGCATCTTGAGCGATTTCATCATGGCGATGCGCGGGTCCTTCTCGCGCATGTAGGCGAGGAACAGCCCATCCACATTGCCGCTCGCCACCAGCCGCCGGCAGGTCGCCGCTTCGTCCTCCGGGTGGCTCGGATTGATGACGAAATGGAAATCGTGCTTGACCGCCTCGTCGCCGAGGCCTGCGAGGAATTCGCCGAAATGCACGTCGGACTCGATCCCGTCGGCCGTCGGCATGACGAGGCCGATCGAGCCCGCCCGTCCGGTCGCAAGACGCTGAGCCGCCCGGTTCGGCCGGTAGCCGGTCTCCCGCACGGCTTCCAGCACGCGCCGGCGCGTTTCGGCATTGACCTCCGGATAGCCGTTCAAGGCCCTGCTCACCGTCGTCTGAGATAGGCCCAGCAATTGCGATAACTGCTTGAGATTCACATGCTTAGCTTTCCTGAAACATTCGAAGCGCTTTGGATACCCGGCTTTTGTTCCCTGAATTTTCTCCAAAGCGCTTTCGGCATCTAACATCAGCAAAACTGGCAGGAAAAGCGGTTTTGCCCGTTTTGCGCCGCAAAACTACGCTGCACTGCGTCAGTCGTGGCGTTTTGCGTTCAAATGATTTGGAGGCACTTGACGAGGGTGAGGGGGAAATGGGATGAAAGGAAATCCAAAGCGCTTTGAATTTTGGGGTATTTTAGAGAATTCCTGCCCCGGCTGCGGGCGGGTTTGCTATGGGAGGCAAATCAGGTGAAAAAGTCTTTGTTGATGACGGCCGCGCTCGCTCTCGTGATGGCGGGCAGCGTTGCTGCCGCCGACTTGAAGTTCAAGCCCGGCGAGGATTCCAAGTTCAACTGGCAGAGTTTTGAGGATTTCAAGAAGGCCAACGATCTCAAGGGGCAGACGCTCACCATCTTCGGCCCCTGGCGCGGCGAGGACGAGGCGCTGTTCAAGGTCGTCTATGCCTATTTCACCGAGGCGACGGGCGTCGAGATCAAGTATTCGTCGTCGGAAAACTACGAGCAGCAGATCGTCATCGATACCCAGGCCGGCAGCCCGCCGGACGTCGCCATCCTCCCGCAGCCCGGCCTGATCGCCGATCTTGCCTCCAAGGGTTACCTGACGCCGCTCGGCGACGAAACCAAGCAGTGGCTGCTCGACAACTATGCCGCCGGCCAGTCCTGGGTCGATCTTTCCACCTACAAGGGCAAGGACGGCAATGCCGCGCTCTATGCCTTCCCCTACAAGATCGACGTGAAGTCGCTCGTCTGGTACGTGCCGGAGAACTTCGAGGACGCCGGCTACGAAGTGCCCAAGACCATGGAAGACCTCAAGGCGCTGACCGAGCAGATCGTCGCGGACGGCGGCACGCCCTGGTGCATCGGCCTTGGTTCGGGCGGCGCCACCGGCTGGCCGGCGACCGACTGGGTCGAAGACCTGATGCTGCGCACGGCGACGCCGGAAACCTACGACAAGTGGGTCCGCAACGAGATTCCGTTCACCGACGCGGCCGTGGTCGGCGCGCTCGACGAGTTCGGCTGGTTCGCCAAGAACGACAAGTTCGTCGACGGCGGTGCGGCAGCGGTCGCCTCCACCGACTTCCGCGACAGCCCGAAGGGCCTCTTCGCCTCTCCGCCGAAGTGCTACCTGCACCACCAGGCATCGTTCATCCCGTCCTTCTTCCCGGAAGGCACGGTTGTCGGCGAGGACGCGGACTTCTTCTACATGCCGCCCTATGCCAGCAAGCCGGAGCTCGGCAATCCGGTTCTCGGCGCCGGCACGCTCGCCATGATCACCAAGGATACGCCCGCCGCGCGCGCCTTCATCGAGTTCCTGAAGACGCCGATCGCCCATGAGGTCTGGATGGCGCAGACCAGTTTCCTCACGCCCTTCAAGAGCGCCAACAAGGACACCTATGCCAATGCGCCGATGAAGAAGCAGGGCGAAATCCTGCTCAATTCGACGACCTTCCGCTTCGACGGTTCCGACCTGATGCCCGGCAAGATCGGCGCAGGTGCGTTCTGGACAGGCATGGTCGACTTCGTCGGCGGCAAGTCCGCCGCCGAAGTCGCGGACGGTGTCCAGAAGGCCTGGGACGCAGTGAAGTAAACCTGGCAAACCGGCCGGCATCCGCCGGCCGGTTTTCCCAAGCATGCCGACGTGCAGCCGGACCATGCGGGTGCAAGGCCGCGTGAGCGGTCGGTGTGGGCCGGGGCCAGCCCAAGCGCCTGCGGGCCCACGCGCATCCGGAGCGGCACGAAGAAAGAGCGGTAGGGGAAGCATTCCTGGGGAGGGACTGCCATGCAGCAATTGTTATTCGCCGTCTTCACGATGGTGGCGGGCGTGCTCGCCTGCATCGTCTATTTCTTCGGAACGAACTGGCTGCTCGACAGGATGTTCCCTTCCAAGGGGCTGACGGGCGCCCAGGCTTCCCGTAACCTTCGGATTACCAATGCCATCCGGCCCTGGCTGTTCATGGCGCCGGCGCTCTTCGCGCTCGCGGTCTACCTCGTCTATCCCGTCTTCGAGTCCGTGCGGCTCTCCTTCAACGACCGGTCCGGCCAGCAATTCGTCGGCCTCAGAAACTATGTCTGGATGCTGGGCGACGGCGAGTTCCGCCAATCGATCTTCAACAATTTCCTCTGGCTGCTGGTGGTGCCGGCGCTTTCCACCTTCTTCGGCCTCGTCATCGCGGCGCTCACCGACCGCATCTGGTGGGGCAATATCGCCAAGACGCTGATCTTCATGCCGATGGCGATCTCCTTCGTCGGCGCCGCGGTCATCTGGAAGTTCGTCTACGACTACCGCTCCGAGGGCACGGAGCAGATCGGCCTCCTGAACGCCATCGTCGTCGCCTTGGGCGGCACGCCGGAGGCGTGGATGACCATTCCCTTCTGGAACAACTTCTTCCTCATGGTGATCCTGATCTGGATCCAGACCGGTTTTGCCATGGTCATCCTCTCGGCGGCGCTGCGCGGCATTCCGGAAGAGACGATCGAGGCGGCCGTCATCGACGGCGCGAACGGCATGCAGATCTTCTTCAAGATCATGGTGCCGCAGATATGGGGCACGATCGCCGTCGTCTGGACGACGATCACCATCCTCGTCCTGAAGGTCTTCGACATCGTGCTCGCCATGACCAACGGCCAGTGGCAGACGCAGGTTCTGGCGAACCTGATGTTCGACTGGATGTTCCGCGGCGGCGGCGATTTCGGGCGCGGCGCGTCCATCGCCGTCGTCATCATGATCCTCGTCGTCCCGATCATGATCTGGAACATCCGCAACGCCACCAAGGAAATGGAAGGCCGCTGAGATGATTGCTACGTCCCGTTCGCCGCTCATCGTCGTCGTCCACCTCTCCGTCCTGCTGATCGTCGCTCTCTGGACGCTGCCAACCGCGGGCCTCCTGATCTCGTCGCTGCGCGACAAGGACCAGCTCGCCGTCTCCGGCTGGTGGACGGCGCTGTCCACCTCCTCGCAGAACCTCACCGGCCGCGCCGCCTCGCCGGAGGCGCAGGTCGAGCGGGACGGCAAGTTCGTGATTTCCGGCAACCTGCTGGAAGGTGGCGACACCAAGGTTTCCGCCTTCGGTTTCCGCCCGATGCAGCCAGCCGCTTTCGAGGCCGGCACGACGGCCGATATCGTTGACGGCCAGACGCTGACCGTCAACGAGGACGGCAGCTACGAGATCGTCTCGCCGACCCGCATGGAGGGCACGCGCGGCCAGCGCATCTTCTACACCGCCGCCGTCCCGCCGCGCTTCACGCTCGACAACTATCGCGAAGTGCTCGGCGCGGCTGGCATCGGTGCCTCCTTCATCAACTCGCTGACGGTCGCGATCCCGTCCACCATCATCCCGATCCTCGTTGCCGCCTTCTGCGCCTATGCGCTGGCCTGGATGCCGTTCCCCGGCCGGGCGATCCTGATCGCTGTCGTCGTCGGCCTGCTCGTCGTGCCGCTGCAGATGTCGCTGATCCCGCTGCTCCGGCTCTACAACGGCGTCGGGGCGTTCTTCGGCGTGCCGGCCAAGACCTATGTCGGCATATGGCTTGCCCATATGGGTTTCGGCCTGCCGCTCGCCGTCTATCTCCTGCGCAACTACATGGCCGGCCTGCCACGCGAGATCATGGAATCCGCCCGCGTCGACGGCGCTTCGGATTTCGACATCTTCGTGAAGATCATCCTGCCGCTCTCCTTCCCGGCGCTCGCCTCCTTCGCCATCTTCCAGTTCCTGTGGACGTGGAACGACCTGCTCGTCGCCATGGTCTTCCTCGGCACGGGCAATGACGAGCTGGTGCTGACCGGGCGCCTCGTGAACCTGCTCGGCTCGCGCGGCGGCAACTGGGAAATCCTCACGGCCTCCGCCTTCATCACCATCGTCGTCCCCCTCATCGTCTTCTTCAGCCTGCAGCGCTACCTCGTGCGCGGCCTGCTGGCGGGTTCGGTCAAGGGCGGCTGACAAGGCAATCCCGGCAAGAGTGCGAAGCGGCTTGCATCCGGCATAAACCAAGACTTCAAGACAGGACAAACAGGAATGACGACGTCGAGTTCAACGCTTCTTGTGCCGGACAAGGACTGGTGGCGCGGCGCGGTGATCTACCAGATCTACCCGCGCTCCTTTCAGGACACCAACGGCGACGGGATCGGCGACCTGAGGGGCATCACCGAGCGCCTCGCCCATGTCGCCTCCCTCGGGGCGGATGCGATCTGGATCTCGCCGTTCTTCACCTCGCCGATGCGGGATTTCGGCTACGACGTCGCGGACTATCTCGACGTCGACCCGATTTTCGGCGAGCTTGCCGATTTCGACGCGCTGATCGCGGAGGCGCACCGCCTCAACATCCGCGTCATGATCGACCTGGTGCTGTCGCATACCTCCGACAGGCATCCCTGGTTCGTCGAAAGCCGTTCCAGCCGCTCCAATCCGAGGGCGGACTGGTATGTCTGGGCCGATTCCAAGCCGGACGGCACGCCGCCGAACAACTGGCTGTCGATCTTCGGCGGTTCCGCCTGGCAGTGGGACCCGACGCGCCTGCAATACTACATGCACAACTTCCTGACGTCCCAGCCGGACCTCAACCTGCACAATCCCGAGGTCCAGGACGCGCTGCTCTCGGTCGCCCGCTTCTGGCTGGAGCGCGGCGTCGACGGTTTCCGCCTCGATACGATCAACTTCTACTTCCACGACAAGCAGCTGCGCGACAATCCCTCGCTCGCGCCCGAGCGCCGCAACGCGCAGACCGCGCCGGCCGTGAACCCCTACAATTACCAGGAACATATCCACGACAAGAACCAGCCCGAGAACCTGGAGTTCCTGAAGCGGTTTCGCGCGCTCATGGAGGAGTTCCCGGCCATCGCCGCCGTCGGCGAGGTGGGCGACAGCCAGCGCGGCCTGGAGATCGCCGGCGAATACACGTCCGGCGGCGACAAGATGCACATGTGCTACGCCTTCGAGTTCCTGGCGCCCGATCCGCTGACGCCGGCCTTCGTCGCCGAGACGCAGCACGCGCTGGAAAAGGCTGCGCCGGAGGGCTGGGTCTGCTGGGCCTTCTCGAACCACGACGTGGTGCGCCATGTCAGCCGCTGGGGCGGCGGCGTCACCGACCACGACGCCCACGCCAAGCTGCTCGCCAGCCTCCTGCTGTCGCTGCGCGGCTCGGTCTGCCTCTACCAGGGCGAGGAGCTTGCCCTGCCGGAAGCCGAGCTCGCCTACGAGGACCTTCGGGATCCGTACGGCATCCAGTTCTGGCCGGATTTCAAGGGCCGCGACGGCTGCCGCACGCCGATGGTCTGGGACGGCCGCCAGCAATCCGGCGGCTTCAGCCTCGGCAAGCCCTGGCTGCCCGTTCCGGCTGCGCACCTGGAGCGCGCCGTCAGCGTGCAAGACGGCGACGAGGCTTCGGTGCTCTCGCACTACCGGCGCTTCCTCGCCTTCCGCAAGGAGCATGTGGCGCTGGTCAAGGGCGAGATCGAATTCCATTCGGCGGAGGGCGCGATCCTGTCCTTCGTGCGCACGCACGGCAATGAGAAGGTCTTCTGCGCCTTCAACATGAGCCCGGTCGCGCGCCTCGCCGACCTGCCGCCCGGCACGCTGGAAGTGCTGGAAGGCCACGGGTTCGAAAGCGTGATGCATGAGGAAAACATAGAGCTTCCGGCCTGGAGCGGGTTCTTCGCCCGCTTTGCATGATCGGTCGAAACTTTTAGGGGAGAGAGACATGGCAGGGCTGGTACTCAAGGATATCCGCAAATCCTACGGCGCGGTGGACGTGATCCACGGCATCGATCTCGATATCAAGCAAGGCGAGTTCATCGTCTTCGTCGGCCCGTCGGGCTGCGGCAAGTCGACCCTCCTGCGCATGATCGCGGGCCTCGAGGAAATTACCGGCGGCGACATGCTGATCGATGGCGAGCGGGTCAACGACGTGCCGCCGTCGAAGCGCGGCATCGCCATGGTCTTCCAGTCCTACGCGCTCTATCCGCACATGACCGTCTACGACAACATGGCCTTCGGCATGCGCATCGCCGGGGAGAGCAAGGAGGAGATCGACCGCCGCGTGCGCTCGGCCGCCGACATCCTCCAGCTCACCAAATATCTCGACCGCCTGCCCAAGGCGCTCTCGGGCGGCCAGCGCCAGCGCGTCGCCATCGGCCGCGCCATCTGCCGCGACCCGAAGGTTTTCCTCTTCGACGAGCCGCTGTCGAACCTCGACGCGGCGCTGCGCGTGGCGACCCGCATCGAGATCGCGAAGCTCTCCGAGCAGATGGCCGACACGACGATGATCTACGTGACGCACGACCAGGTGGAGGCGATGACGCTCGCCGACCGCATCGTCGTGCTTTCCGCCGGCCATATCGAACAGGTCGGCCCGCCGCTCGAGCTCTACGAACGCCCGGCGAACCTCTTCGTCGCCCGCTTCATCGGCTCGCCGGCCATGAACATCATCCCGGCCAAGATCACCGCGGCGGGCGAGACGACGTCGCTGGAGCTGACCGGCGGGCGCGTGTGCTCCGTGGACATCCCGACCGCGGCTTCCGAGGTCGGCAAGATCGCGAGCTTCGGCGTGCGGCCGGAAGACCTCCAGATCACGACGGGCGACGATTTCCTTTTCGAGGGCACGGTGTCGATCGTGGAGGCGCTCGGCGAGGTGACGTTGCTCTATATCGAGGGCCTGGTGCAGGGCGAGCCTATCATCGCCAAGATCCCCGGCATCCTCGACGTCAAGCGCGGCGACAAGGTCCGCTTCACGGCGGACAGGGCGAAGCTTCACCTTTTCGATGCGGCGGGGACGAGCTATCGCCTGTCTTGAGGCCCGGCAGTTCCCGCGAAAGCGTAAGGCGGCCAAGCGGCAGGATTTGGTCCTGCCGCTCAACCCGATGTTAAGCGTTGCTCCCTAGGCTTTTCCGGAGAATGGCAGTGCCGGGGACGTCGGGCAGATGGGTATTCAGGATTCCGTATCGCGTAGCAATTACCTGAACAAGGAAGAGTCCTTCATGTACGATCGGGAAAAGACCTTCCCGATGGAGGACACCTGCAACGAAGCGCGCATCGAGTTCACCGAGAACGGCGGCCTCGTCAACCTCGTTTCCCGCCGCGGCTTGATCCTCAAGCTGTCGAGGAGCGGCGCCGTCATCACCATGACGTCGAAGTTCAAGCTTCCCCGGAATTTTTACCTCGACATCGTCAGCGCCCGCATTCCCATGATCGGCTGCCTGACGCAGCGCGTCTATCCCAACGACGTGGTGGAGGCCCGCTTCCTGCGCCTGCTCTCCGACAAGGACCTGCAGCGCATCTTCGTCTACTCGACGCACCGCAACCACCAGGGCCGGACGCTGGACATCTATAGCTGAGAAAGAAGGGCGGAACGCCCTGCCTCTCTTCATGCAAACAGCACGCTCGCTCCGTGGTCGGCCGGTCCCGCGATGGCGCGGAAGGGGGCGAAGAGTTCGCGGCCCATGCCGAATTCATTGCCGGAAAGATCGGCCGTCGCGGGCGGGCGGGCGGAAAATTCGGCGGCGTCCACCAGAACCTCGATCGTGCCGTTGACCGCATCCAGCCGGATGATGTCGCCCTCGCGGATGCGGCCGATCGGGCCGTTGTCGACCGCTTCGGGCGTCACGTGGATCGCGGCCGGAACCTTGCCGGAAGCGCCCGACATGCGCCCGTCGGTGAGAAGCGCCACGCGCTGGCCGCGGTCCTGAAGGATGCCGAGCACGGTGGTCAGCTTGTGCAGTTCCGGCATGCCGTTCGCCTTCGGCCCCTGGAAGCGCACGACGGCGATGAAGTCGCCCGTCAGCTCGCCGTTCTTGAAGGCGGCGTTGAGCTCCAGCTGGTCGTGGAAGACCTTCGCCGGCGCCTCGATGACGTGGCGTTCCGGCTTCACGGCCGAAATCTTGATGACGGCGCTGCCGATATTGCCGGTCAGCATCTTCAGGCCGCCGGTCGGCTGGAAGGGGGTCTCGATGCTGGCGAGGATCTTCGGATCGTGGCTGACCTTCGGCGCCGGCTCGCGGCGCACGGTGCCGTCTTCGCCGAGCTTCGGGTCGATCGTGTAGGCCTGCAGGCCCTGGCCGTAGACCGTGCGCACGTCGTCGTGCAGCATGCCCTGCTTCAGGAGCTCCTGGATGAGGAAGCCCATGCCGCCTGCCGCATGGAAATGGTTCACGTCGGCAAGGCCGTTCGGGTAGACGCGCGCGAGCAGCGGCACCACGTCGGAGAGGTCGGAAATGTCCTTCCAGGTCAGCACGATGCCGGCGGCGCGCGCCATGGCGATGAGGTGCAGCGTGTGGTTCGTCGAGCCGCCCGTGGCGTGCAGGCCCACGACGCCGTTGACGATGGAGCGCTCGTCGATCATCTCGCCGGCCGGCGTGAACTCGTTGCCCTGCGCGGTGATGGCGAGCGCGCGTTTTGCCGCTTCCTTGGTGAGGGCATCGCGCAGCGGCGTGCCGGGATTGATGAAGGAGGCGCCGGGCATGTGGAAGCCCATGATCTCCATCAGCATCTGGTTGGAGTTGGCGGTGCCGTAGAAGGTACAGGTGCCGGGGCCGTGGTAGGACTTCGATTCGGCTTCGAGCAGCTCGGCGCGGCCGGCCTTGCCCTCGGCATAGAGCTGGCGCACGCGGGCCTTCTCGTCGTTCGGCAGGCCCGAGGTCATGGGACCGGCGGGAATGAAGACGGCGGGCAGGTGCCCGAAGGTCAGCGCCGCGATGGTCAGGCCCGGCACGATCTTGTCGCAGACGCCGAGATAGACGACCGAGTCGAACATGTTGTGCGACAGGCCGACGCCCGCCGCCATGGCGATGAGGTCGCGCGAGAAGAGCGAAAGCTCCATGCCCGGCTGGCCCTGGGTGACGCCGTCGCACATGGCCGGCACGCCGCCGGCGACCTGCGCCACGCCGCCCGCTTCCCGCGCGGCCTCGCGGATGAGCGCCGGATAGGTCTCGAACGGCTGATGGGCCGAGAGCATGTCGTTGTAGGAAGTGATGATGCCGAGGTTCGGGACGCGGTCGCCGGCGAGCGCGTCCTTCTCGGCGGGGGAACAGACGGCAAATCCGTGCGCGAGGTTGCCGCAGGAGAGCACGGCACGGTGCACGCCCTTGGAGGCGGCGGCGCGCACGCGGCCGAGATAGGGTTCACGCAGCGGTTTCGAGCGTTCGACGATGCGGGCTGTAATGGCTTCGATGCGTTTGTCGGCGGACATGGGAGTATCCTGACTCTCTCGATTGCATTTTTTCACGGCAAGGCGGGCGGGAGAGCTGCGCCATCCGCGGGTAACCGGCGTCTTGCGCCGGGTAGAGCCGGCATCGGCCGGCGGGGCCTTTCAGGGCGCCCAGTAGATATCGACCGGCGTTGCCGCACGCCGCAGAATGGCCCGGATCGGCATCTCGGCTTCCCGCCCGTCCCCTGTCGCGGCGGCAAGGACGTCCTTCTTGCCCTCGCCCTCGATATGCAGCACCAGAAGGCGCGCATCCTGAAGGCTCGAAAAGGTGAAGGTGAGGCGTGTCTCGCCCGCGCCGTCCGCCTCCATGGTGATCACGCCGCGCGGCGTCTGCGCCGAGATCGCCTCGGCAAGCCGGCTGCCGCCCGGGAAGAACGAGGCCGTATGGCCGTCCGTTCCCATGCCGAGGATGACGACGTCGAAGGGTGCCCCGAGCGCGGCGGCATCCGCCGACGCGATCTCCGCCGCCTCTTCCGCGCTGTCGGCTTCCCGGAAGAGCGGCAGGAAGTTCGCCGCCTTCGCCTTGCCCTGAAGCAGGTTTTCGGCGACGAGCAGGTGGTTCGAGCGCGGGTTGTCCGCCGGCACGAAGCGTTCGTCGACCAGCGTGATCGTCACCTTGGGCCAGTCGATGTCGCGGGCGGACAGGGCCTTGAAGAAAGCCTTCGGCGTCGAGCCGCCGGATACGGCGATGGTGGCCTTGCCGCGCGCGGCGACGGCCTCGGCAAGCGCGGTGGAAACCCGCTCCGCAAGCCCCTCGGCCAAGGCCGCGCCGTCCTTGAATTCATGCAGTCTCGCGCTCATCGGCCTTCCTTACGTTTCATGCCAGGTGCGGCCGTCGCGCTCGATGAGGGCGATGGCCTGGCTCGGGCCCCAGGTGCCGGCGGTATAGCCCTGCACCTGCTGGCCGGTCGCTTCCCAGGCTTTCAGGATCGGGTCGACCCAGCGCCAGGCGGCCTCGACCTCGTCGCGGCGCATGAAGAGCGTCTGGTTGTTGCGGATGACGTCGAGCAGCAGGCGCTCGTAGGCGTCGGCATTGCGCGCGTCGAAGGCTTGCGCGAAGCTCATGTCGAGCGAGACGTTGCGAAGGCGCATGCCGCCCGGGCCGGGGTCCTTGATCATCAGCGACTGCTTGACGCCTTCGTCAGGCTGGAGGCGGATGATGAGCTGGTTGGCCTCGATGCGGCCGGCGGAAGGGTCGAAGATCGAGTGCGGGATCGGCTTGAAGGTGATGACGATCTCCGACATGCGCGTGGCAAGGCGCTTGCCCGTGCGGATGTAGAAGGGCACGCCCGCCCAGCGCCAGTTGCCGATCTCGGCCTTGATGGCGACGAAGGTCTCCGTGTTGGAAACGCCGCCTTCCAGCTCTTCGAGATAGCCCTTGACGGGGCCGCCCGCCGAAGCGCCGGCGCGGTACTGGCCGCGCACGGTGAGGCGCTCGACATTGTACTGGTCGATCGGCTTCAGCGCGCGCAGCACCTTGAGCTTCTCGTCGCGCACCGCTTCCGCATCCATGGAGGAGGGCACTTCCATCGCCACGAGGCAGAGAAGCTGGAGGATGTGGTTCTGCACCATGTCGCGCAGCGCGCCCGCCTTGTCGTAGTAGCCGGCGCGGCTTTCAAGGCCGACCGATTCGGCGACGGTGATCTGCACATGGTCGATATGGGCGGAGTTCCACAGCGGCTCGTAGAGCGCATTGGCAAAGCGCAGCGCCATCAGGTTCTGCACCGTCTCCTTGCCAAGATAGTGGTCGATGCGGAAGATCTGCTCTTCGCGGAAGACCTTGCCGATCGTGTTATTGAGCTCGTTGGCCGAGGCGAGGTCGCGGCCGATCGGCTTTTCGACGACGATGCGGGTCTGCTTGGTGATCAGCTTGTGGTCGCGGATCTTTTCCGAAATGTCGCCGAAGATGGCGGGCGCCACGGCGAGGTAGAAGGCGCGCACGCGTTCCTTGCCCTCGTCGAGGAGATCCTTCAGCTTGTCCCAGCCCTGTTCCGACTTGGCGTCGACGGCGACGTAGAACAGCCGGTCGCAGAAGGTCTTGACCTCGGCTTCGTCATATTCGCCCTTTTTCAGGTGCTCCTTCAGCGCATCGACGGCGAACTTGCGGTATTCCGCGTCCGTATAGGCGGTGCGCGATGCGCCGATGATGCGCGTCGGGTCCGAAAGCTGGCCGGCGAGCTGCCGGTGGTAGAGGGCCGGAAGGAGCTTGCGTTCCGCAAGATCGCCGGTTCCGCCGAAGACGACATAGTCGAAGGGTTCAACGGGAATGATCTGGCTGCTCATCGGATATCTCGATCTCGTTCTGTTGCCGGGTGTTATAATCTAATCGATTTAAAAACGCCAGAGTGCAACGCAACAAAATCGGCGCACCGGGCGGGGTCAGAGCTTGTCGCGCAGCGCGTACCACGTCATGGCCAGGAACAGAAGCGGCGAGCGGAATCGCGCTCCGCCGGGGAAGGCCGGGATTTTCAGGGCCTTCAGAAGATCGAGTTCGCGGCTGCCGCCGGTCACGTCGTCGGCATAGAGCTTGCCGCAATAGTTCGACAGCATGACGCCGTGGCCGGAATAGCCGCCGATCGTCGTGATGCCGGGCATGACCTCGCGCACATAGGGCTTGCGCGGCATGGTGATGCCGACCGAGCCGCCCCAGGCATGGGTGATCTCGATGCCCTTGAGCTCGGGATAGACCTCTTCGATCTGCCGGCGGATCGGGGCGGCGACGTCGTCCGGATTGTCGGACGTATAGGCCTCGCGCCCGCCGAACAGCAGCCGTCCGTCGCGCGTCTTGCGGAAGTAGCGCACGACGAACCGCGTGTCGGCGATGGATTCGCCGCCGGGGATGACCGTCGGGAACCTGTCGAGCGGCGGCGTCGCGCCGATGAAGGAGCGGATCGGCATGACGTGGGCAGCCGTGTTCGGCTCCAGCTTGCCGATATAGGCGTTGCAGGCGATCAGCGCCTTGTCGGCGCGGATGGTGCCGCGTGCGGTGGTGATCACCGCCTTGCCGCCCTCCCGCTCGATCTTGAGGGCCGGGGTCTTCTCATGAAGGTTCGCCCCTGCGGCTTGCGCCGCGCGGGCGATGCCGACCAGCAGCTTCATCGGGTGGATGTGCCCGGTGCCGGTGTCGCGGATGCCGAAGAAGAAACGCTTCGAGCCGACGCGTTCCTCCGTCTCCGCCCGGTCCATGTAGCTCAGGTGAGGGTAGCCGTAGCGGGTCGCCGCGATCTCGACATGATCCCGGAAATCCTTCTCGTAGCTTGCCTTGTGGCTCACGTTGAGCTGGCCGGGAACGTATTCGATGTCGAGGCCGTGGGCGTGCGCGAAATCGTGGATATGGCGCTTGGCGCTTTCCGCGAGGTCGAACAGCGCCTTGGCGCGCTCATAGCCGAGCTCCGCCTCCAGCGTTTCCGCTTCGGCGCGCTGGCCGGTGCCGAGCTGTCCGCCGTTGCGGCCCGAGGCGCCGTCGCCGAAGCGGTGTGCCTCGATGAGCGTGACCCGCACGCCCTTCTTCGCGAGATTGTAGGCCGCCTGCAGGCCCGTGAAGCCGCCGCCGACGATGGCGACGTCGGTCTCGGCGGAACCGTCGAGGGGGGCATATTCGGGGCGGTCTCCGACGGTCGCCTCGTACCAGGAGATGCCGGGGGAAATCGGGCTTTGCCAGGGCATTGCACACACTCGTTTTCAAGAGGATGCGGCGGCGCGCCGGGACGCCGCCCGCTCTCGGGATCTGATCTCTTTGGGGGCGGCCCGGGCCGCCGCGCCGCTCACACGTTGAGCAGCAGGAATTCCCGTTCCCAGGGGCTGATCACCTGCATGAAGGTCTCGAACTCGCCGCGCTTGACGCCGGCATAGAGGCCGATGAACTCCGCGCTCAGCACCTCCGCCAGCGCTGGATCGGATTCGAGCAGCGAGACGGCTTCGAGCAGGCCGCGCGGCAGGTCGATCGATCCCTCGTTGGCGGTGTCCTCCGTGGGGGCGGTCGGCTCGATCTGGTTCATGATGCCAAGCAGGCCGCAGCCGAGCGAGGCCGCGAGCGCCAGGTACGGGTTGGCGTCAGAACCCGGCAGGCGGTTCTCGATGCGCCGGGCGGCGGCGTCCGATACCGGCACGCGGAAGGCCGTCGTGCGGTTGTCGTAGCCCCAGGCATTGTTCACCGGCGCCGACATGTCGGGCGTCAGGCGGCGATAGGAGTTCACATAGGGCGCCATCATCACCAGCGTCTTCGGCACATAGGCCTGCATGCCGCCGATGAAATGGAAGAACTCCTTCGAGGGCGATCCGTCCGGATCGGAGAAGACGTTCTTGCCGGTTTCGATGTCGACCACCGACTGGTGGATGTGCATCGCCGAACCCGCCTGGCCCTGCATGGGCTTTGCCATGAAGGTGGCGTAGATCCCGTGCTTCAGCGCCGCCTCGCGGATCGTGCGCTTGAACAGGAAGACCTGGTCGGCCAGCTCGATCGGATCGCCGTGGCGCAGGTTGATCTCGAGCTGCGCCGGTCCCTCCTCATGGATCAGGGTGTCGATTTCGAGGCCCTGCTTCTCGGAGAAATGGTAGATGTCGTCGATCAGTTCGTCGAACTCGTTGATGCCGGCGATGGAATAGCCCTGGCCGCCGAGGATGGAACGGCCGGAGCGGCCCTTCGGCGGATGCAGCGGATAGTCCGGGTCGTCGTTCATCGCGACGAGGTAGAACTCGATCTCGGGCGCCACGACCGGCTTCCAGCCGCGGTCACGGTACATGTTGATCACGTTCTTCAGCACGTTGCGCGGCGTGTAGGGCACGCTTTCGCCGGTCGAGCCGACGATGTCGCAGATGACCTGCGCGGTCGGGTCGGTCTCCCACGGCACCACGGAGAGCGTGGACAGGTCCGGCACGAGCTTCAGGTCGCTGTCGCGCGGCTCATAGCGGAAATTGCCGGTCTCCTCCGGATAGTCGCCGGAAATCGTGTGGCGATAGAGCGCCGAAGGAAGGGCCAGCGAGGTGTTCGAGGTGAATTTCGACGACGGCATCATCTTGCCGCGCGGAACGCCCGCAAGGTCCGGCGTGATGCACTCGATGTCCTCGATGCCGCGGGCGCGAAGCCAGTCTGCGGCGTCCTTCCAGGTCTTTACCCCGCGCGGCACGCTGATGGCGGGAGGGATTTTGGTGGAGCGTGCGGCCTTCTCGATGGTGGGGGTAACGACTTTCTTCCTGGACGGCATGAGACACCGGGTTTGGTTGACGATGCGCCATCATAGCCGCTGTTTAACCCTTGGCTAGCTCCCCCCTGGGGGTAGAAAACGCGATTTTTCAGGAATTTGTGCGTGAAGCGTCGGTTGACTTTCGCCCGCGATGGCCGAAAGGAAGGCGCAAAGCGGGGATGTGATACGTGGCAGAACGGCGGGACGTCGTCATCATCGGGGCAGGTGCGGCGGGCATGATGTGCGCCGTGGAGGCGGGCAGGCGCGGGCGCCGCGTGCTGGTGCTCGATCATGCGCGTGCGCCGGGCGAGAAGATCCGCATCTCCGGCGGCGGGCGCTGCAACTTCACCAACATCCATGCCGGGCCGAAGAATTTTCTCTCGGCCAATCCGCATTTCTGCAAGTCGGCGCTCGCCCGCTACACGCCGCGCGATTTCCTGGATCTCGTCGAACGGCATCGCATCGCCTGGCACGAGAAGACGCTGGGCCAGCTGTTCTGCGACAATTCGGCGAGGGACATCATCGCGATGCTGCTTGCGGAGATGAAAGCCGCGGGTGCGGAACTGCGCCTCTCCACGCCGATCAAGGCCGTCGAGCACGACGGTCGTTCCTTCCGCGTCCTGACGGAAAACGGCGTCGTGGAGGCTGCGTCCCTCGTCATCGCGACGGGCGGGAAATCGATCCCGAAGATGGGTGCGACGGGCTTTGCCTATCGCATTGCCGAGCAGTTCGGCCTGCCGGTGGTCGAGACCCGCGCAGGCCTCGTGCCCCTGACGCTCGATCCCGCAACGCTCGCCGCTCATGACGGCCTGCCGGGCGTGTCGGTCGACGTCATCGCCCGCCACGGCAGGACGGCGTTCCGCGAAGCGGCGCTTTTCACGCACCGGGGCCTCAGCGGTCCCGCTATCCTGCAGATCTCCTCCTACTGGCGGGAAGGAGAGGAGATTTCCCTGCATATCCGCCCCGACGTGGATTTTGCCGCGGTCATCGCCGCCGCCCGGCGGCAGAACGGCCGGCAGGCATTGCAGACCGTGCTTGCCGAGCACATGCCGAGGAAGCTCGCCCAGCTTTTCGTCGCCGATCTCGGCATCGATGGGCCGCTCGCCGAGCAGCCGGGCCGCCGCATCGACGCGCTCGTCCAGAGGCTGAGGGATTGGCGGCTGTGCCCGCCGGGTTCGGAAGGCTACCGCACGGCGGAAGTGACCCTGGGAGGCGTCGACACGGCCGCGCTCGATTCCCGCAGCATGGCGGCAAAGGCGGTGCCGGGCCTCTACTTCATCGGCGAGGCGGTTGACGTGACCGGCTGGCTCGGCGGCTACAATTTCCAATGGGCCTGGGCTTCGGGCCATGCGGCGGGTCGGGATGCCTGAGATCGCACCGGTCTTTACCGTCCGTTAAGGCCTTGGAGCGGATGCTGCCCGAATGTCGGCGCTCCCTGGAATCCGGCCTCAAGGCGGATGGCGGAAGCAACATGATGTGGGCCGGCTGGCCGGATCATCCGGATTGCCTGTATCCTGTAGAGGAGTACGCCGCATGCCTGCACGAAACCGTTCCGCCCGCGCCGTCGCCATCGCCGCGACTGACGAAAGCCGCCGCCGGCTCGTTGCCGTCGCCGTCAACTGCCTGCTTGCCGCGACGCTCGTCGCCGGTCTTGCCGCCGTCGCGCTCTGAAACCGTCCGATCGATAATAAATCGTTTTAAAAAGGTGATGGAATCTTAAAGATTCCAGCCGATTATCTCCGGATAGGGTTCCGGATGCCGCGTCGCCATGAGGGATGCTGACACGGCCGGCAATGATTGCTCCCCCGGATTGGCGGTATTGCGACCGCATGAAAGTCGGTAATCCGGCGTCCGAATCCTTGGGAGGCCCGCACAAGGGCAGGGGTGGAGAACGCCGACAACGGATGTTCCGCCATGTTCATTGATAAGATTCTCGCGCGCTTCAAGATTCAGACCAAGGTTCTGGTCTTCATTCTGCCCTTCGTGCTCAGCATCTGTGCCGTGGGCTTCACCGGGCTTTACGCTTCCGGTCTCCTGCAAGGCCGCATGGAGATTTCCAACAGCGTCCTCCAGTCGCTGAGCGGCTTCAAGGACGTCTATGCCGGAATGAACCGCTTCCTCCAGAACACGAGCGAGGAGAGCCGTGATGCCGTCAATGAGCGGCTGAAAACCCAGGTTTCGGTTCTGCGGGCGACCATGGACGGTCTCACGCCGGACGTGGACGCGTCCAAGCTGCTGGAAGCCCAGACGCAGACCAAGGACATCGAAGCGCGCATGGAAGGGCTCTGGCTGCTCTATGTCCGCGAGACCAAGCTGCATGAGGCGATGACCAAGAACCTCAACTATCTCGCCGCCGAGCAGGTCAAGATCCTGGAGGAGGCGACGAAGCTCCAGCGCTCGGTGCGGCAGGACGAGAATACCGCAAAGAGCATGCTGCGCGAGGCGGAGCGGCTGACCAATGCCAGCAGGTTCTTCGCCGATTTCCTTTCCGATTTCACCAAGGGCGCGACGCCCGACGACCAGTTGAAGCTCGTCAAGGAGCGTTATCCTTTCATCTCGAAGAACGAGCGCTCCATCGCGACGATCCTGCCGAAGAGCCAGAAGGTCGTCTCCGTCACCATCCGCAACACGGTCGACGAGCTCGGCGGTTTCCTGTCCTCCTCCGACCCGGCGGCCGTCACCGTTCCGGACATCGCGCGCCGCGTGAACCGCTTCCGCCAGGTGGCCATCCAGCTCCAGGGCGCTGCCGGCGAAAAGATGCGCGAGGCGACCCGCATCTTCGGCGAACTCGACGAGCCGATCATCAAGTCGGAAGCGATCCTCGCCGCCACGCGCAAGCTGGTGAACTCGATCTACGACATCCAGATCATCGCCGCGCGCTTTCTCGGCCAGACGTCGGAGGAAAACCGCACCAAGCTGCTCAGCAACATTTCCATCATGCGCAGCGACATGAACAGCCTGCGCGGAAGCGCGAGCGGCCTTGTGTTCTTCGACAAGGTCGACGAAACGCTGACGCCGGTGCTCGAGCGGATGGATGCCGACAGCGACGCGCTCGTCAGGATCAGCACCCAGCGCGCTGCCGACTTCGACGCCGCGGGACAATCGATCGACACGATCTGGAACCTCTTGAGCCAGTTCGCCGAAGAGCAGAAGACCAGCGCCGGCACCGAACGCGAGAAGGCGAACCAGGTCTCGATCCTTGCGACCGTCGCCGGCATCGCGATCGCGGTCCTCGCCGGCATCGCGCTGGTGCTGACGCTGAAGGGGCCGATCAGCCAGATCACGGGCGCCATGCGGCGCCTCGCGGACGGCTTCCTCGATACGGGTATCTCCGGGGAGGGCCGCGCCGACGAGATCGGCGACATGGCCCGCGCGCTCGGCGTCTTCAAGGAGAACGCCCTGTCGAAAATCCGCATCGAGGCCGAAAGCGAGCAGCAGCGCGCCGCGGCGGAAGCCGAGCGCGCCCGCAACGACGCGGAAAAGCAGTCTCTCGATCAGCAGATCGACTTTGCCGTGAACGCGCTTGCCGCCGGGCTCGGCCGTCTTGCGGCGGGCGACCTGTCGCGCCAGATCGAGACGCCCTTCACCGGCCGCCTCGAGCAGCTCCGCCAGGACTTCAACGTCTCGCTCGTCCGTCTGCAGGACACGCTGGGCCAGATCCGCACCAATGCGCTGTCGATCCAGCGCAGCGGCGCGGACATGCTGCAATCGGCCGATGCGCTTTCCAAGCGCACGGAATCGCAGGCGTCGTCCCTTGAGGAAACCGCCGCCGCCGTCGAGCAGATCACCGCGACCGTCCGCTCCTCGGCCGAGCGGGCGCATGAGGCCAACCTCGTCGTCGGCACGACGAAGCGCAGCGCCGACAGCTCCGCCGAGGTCGTCAGCAACGCGATTGCCGCCATGGGCCGCATCGAGGGCGCCTCGCGCCAGATCGAGCAGATCATCGAGGTCATCGACGACATCGCCTTCCAGACGAACCTCCTGGCGCTCAACGCAGGCATCGAGGCCGCCCGTGCGGGCGAGGCCGGCAAGGGCTTTGCGGTGGTCGCGCAGGAAGTGCGCGAGCTCGCCCAGCGGTCGGCAAGCGCCGCCCGCGAGATCAAGGGCCTCATCGAGAAGTCGACGAGCGAAGTGAGCGCCGGCGCGCATCTCGTCCAGGAGACCGGGGCGGTTCTTGCCGCGATCAGCCAGCAGATCGTCACCGTCAGCCAGCATGTGGACATGATGGCCACGGCGAGCCGCGACCAGGCGGCGGCGCTTCAGGAGGTCAACGGCTCCGTCAACCAGATGGACCAGATGACCCAGCAGAACGCGTCGATGGTGGACCTGACGACGGCGGCCAGCCGCAAGCTCGCCAACGAGGCCGACACGCTGATGATGCTGGTCGAGCAGTTCCGCCTGGAGGCGGACGAGCACGATCACGGCGCCTACCGCGCCGCCTGACGCTGCCTGCCGTTAACTAGAAAAGGCCCGGATTTCCGGGCCTTTTTCTTCTAAAGCACCACATATTGCGGCGCGTTTTCAGCTTTTCTTATATATTTGATTTCTATCATTCCCGGACCAGAGGAGTCCGACAATGAGCAAGATATTCCGATCTTCCGTCGCCTATCAGTATGCGGCGATGACATTTGCTTTCATCTTCCTCAGTGCTGCCGTGATCGTCGGCGTCATGCACTACAATCTCAGGAGCTATGTGCTCCAGGATGCGGCGAACGATGCCCGCGACGCCACGCGCAGCATGGCCGTGCTCTACGATGCCGCCATCGAGGACGCTTCCATGGAGCTGAAGGACGGCGGGCTCGTCGCGGTCCAAAGCGAGGCGATGCCGGCGCTTTCGAACCACGATCTCGTCGACCGCACGGCCAGCTCCATCGCCGGCGTGGCGACGGTCTTCGCCAAGCAGGGTTCCGACTATGTGCGCATCTCCACGAACGTGAAGAAGGAGGATGGGACGCGGGCGACCGGGACGAAGCTCGCCGCCGATCATCCGGCGCAAGCGGTGCTTGCCAAGGGCGCGCCGTATTACGGGCCTGCGCAGCTTTTCGGCCGCGAGTTCATGACCGGCTACTTCCCGGTCAAGAATGCGACGGGCGCCAATGTCGGCCTTCTGTTCATCGGCATCCCCATGGAAGTCTATTTCCAGAAGATCCATGACCTGCAGCTCCGTGCGATCCTTGCCGGCGTCGTCTCGCTCCTCCTCTTCGGCTGTCTCGCCTATTTCGCCGTCCGGCGCGCGACGAAGCCGCTCAAGGCGCTGATCGGCGCCGTCGGCGCCATTGCCGAGGGGCGGCTGGATACGAACGTGCCGAGCCGCGACAAGGCCAACGAATTCGGCCAGATCGCCCGGGCCCTGGAAGTCTTCCGCGAGAACGCGCTTCGCAAGATCGAGGTGGAGGAGGCGGCCCAGCGCCGCAACGAGGAGGCCGCGGCGGAACGGGAGCTGACGGACGCCGAGAAGCGCGAGACCGACCGGCAGATCGACTTCGCGGTCAGCCAGCTCGCCGCGGGGCTCGGCCGCCTGGCCCAGGGCGATCTTTCCGAGACCATCGACACGCCTTTCTCCGGCCGCCTCGAGCAGTTGCGGCAGGATTTCAACAGTTCGCTCGCGCGGCTTCAGGATACGCTCGGCAGCATTCGCGCCAATGCCCGGGCGATCCAGTCGAGCGGTGCCGAGATGCGCCGCTCCGCCGACGACCTGTCGCGCCGTACCGAATCGCAGGCCGCCTCGCTGGAGGAGACGGCCGCCGCCGTCGACGAGATCACCGCCACGGTCCGTTCGTCCGCCGAACGTGCCCAGGAGGCCAATGCCAAGGTCGCCGAGACCAAGGCGAGCGCGGACAATTCCGGCACGGTCGTTGCGAGCGCCATCGAGGCGATGAAGCGCATCGAGGACGCCTCGCGGCAGATCGAGCAGATCATCGAGGTCATCGACGACATCGCCTTCCAGACCAACCTGCTGGCGCTCAACGCGGGCATCGAGGCCGCGCGCGCCGGCGAGGCGGGCAAGGGGTTCGCGGTCGTGGCGCAGGAGGTGCGCGAGCTCGCCCAGCGCTCCGCGGAAGCCGCCAAGGAAATCAAGGGGCTGATCGACAAGTCGACGCAGGAGGTCAGCACCGGCTCGCATCTGGTGCAGGAGACGGGCGCCGTGCTCGCTTCGATCAGCCAGCAGATCGTCGGCATCAGCGATCATGTTGCGATGATCGCGACCGCCAGTCGCGACCAGTCCGCGGCGCTTCAGGAGGTCAACGGCTCCGTCAACCAGATGGACCAGATGACCCAGCAGAACGCTTCCATGGTGGAGCTGACGACAAGTGCCAGCCGCCATCTGGCAGGGCAGGCCGATGAGCTCATGGCGCTGATCGCCCAGTTCCGCTTCGAGGCGGAAGGGCAGGCGGCGCCGGCCGGCGCGTCGTGGGCCGCCTGAGCTTGCGCGGCATGTGGCGAGGGAAAGGCCCGGTCAAGCCGGGCCTTTCGTCGTTCCGGCCCCGTGCAGGGACCGCATGATGCGGCGGAACCAGGCGCGCACCGGCCTTGCTTCGCGCAAATGGTCGAACTCGTGCTTCCGGCGGCACCGGCTCTTCTGCGAAAGCTCGAAGAGCATGGCAAGACCGAACATGTCCAGCATCTCTGTCTCCTTTTGAAAGGCAACGGCAAGCCGTGGCGCCGGGAGGCGCGCGTCTGGCCGCTGCTGAAGGTGAAGGCGCCGCTCGCGCCCCATGTGCCAAGTCAGATTATCCTTCAAAAACGCATTTCCGAACGGCGAAAAGCGTATTATGTTTTTCATTCATGAAAGACATGTCCTGGGATTCCTATCGTCTCTTTCTGGAAGTTGCCCGTCGGGGCGGGCTCACCGGGGCCGCGCAGGTCTGCGGCCTCAGCCCCGCGACAGTGGGCCGGCGCGTGCTGCAGCTGGAGGCAGCGACGGGCCGCCCGCTCTTCTCCCGCAGCCAGACCGGCTACCGGCTGACCGGCGAGGGGCGGGCGCTGTTCGAGCAGCTCCTTGGCATGGAGGCCATCGCCCGCGGCGTCGAGAGCTGGCGGCAGGAGGGGCAGGGGACGAGCGTCGTGCGGCTGATGGCCGGGACCTGGGTCACCTGGCTCGTCTGCGAGAACATCTCGGCGGTCTGCACCGAGCGCGATCCCTTCCGCCTCGACCTTTCCGTCTCCGAGCGCCGTGCCATGCTGGCGCACCGCGAGGTCGATATCGCCCTGCGGGCCGTCGAGCCGACGGAGCCGGCCCTGATCGTCCGCCATGCAGGCGAGGTGGCCTATGCGGCCTACCGGCAGAGGAATTCGTCGGATGCGCTTTATGGACGCTGGCTGGCGGTGAGCGAGGAGGATGCGGTGTCGGCCTATCTGCGCTGGCCGCATGAGCGGGCGGATGGGACGGTCGCCATCATCGTCAGCCGGCCGCGCTCGCTGCTCGATCTGGTGCGCGCCGGGGCGGGGCTGGCCGTGCTGCCCTGCTTCGTCGGCGACCTCGACCCGGGGCTCGAGCGGGCGGGCGAGGAGATCCGCGAATTACGCCACCATCAATGGATCGTCGCCAACAGCGAGGACCGTCACCGGCGCGACATCCGCATGGTCTCCGACCGGCTGTTCCGGCTCCTGAAGAGCCACGCGGACCTTCTTGCCGGCAAACGGCCGAGCCGGACATGAAAATCCCCGGCGCGCAGGGGGCGCCGGGGATTTCTCTTCGACTGGATCTGCCGTGGTCAGCCGCGACCCTGCGTCACGATGACGGGGATCAGCAGGTCGCCCCAGTTGCCCTCTCCGCCATGGTGGCGGGCGGAGCGGACGAGTTCGACGGATACGCCGGCCTCGACCGCCTTCATGACGGACTGGTTGAGGCGGTGCAGGTCGTTGGCGACCATGCGGATCATGGCCTGCTGGTCTGGGGTCATGGCGGAAGCCTGTTCTTCCGCCCGTTCCTTGACGCGGGTCTGGACTGTCATGGCATTTCTCCTCTTGTGTCGGGGTTCTTGAAGGGGTGACGCTCAGGATTATTCGGCGGCCGGGCGGAACTGCTCGTGCTCGGTCGATTCCTTCATGGCGGTCGTCGAGGACTGGCCGCCGGTGATGGCCAGCGAGACGGCATCGAAGTAGCCGGTGCCAACCTCGCGCTGGTGCTTGGTCGCGGTATAGCCGTTGGCCTCGGCCGCGAATTCCGCTTCCTGGAGTTCCGAATAGGCCGCCATCTGGCGGTCCTTGTAGCCGCGGGCGAGCTCGAACATGCCGTAGTTCAACTGGTGGAAGCCGGCGAGCGTGATGAACTGGAACTTGTAGCCCATCGCGCCGAGCTCCCGCTGGAACTTTGCGATCGTCGCGTCGTCCAGGTTCTTCTTCCAGTTGAACGAGGGCGAGCAATTGTAGGCGAGCAGCTTGCCGGGATGGGCCTTGTGCACGGCTTCGGCAAACTTCTTCGCCTGCTCGAGGTCCGGCTTGCCGGTCTCCATCCAGATCAGGTCGCAATGCGGCGCATAGGCGATGGCGCGGGCGATGCACGGTTCGATGCCGTTCCTGACCTGGTAGAAGCCTTCCACCGTACGGCCCTTGTCCTTGTCGACGAAGGGCTGGTCGCGCTCGTCGATGTCGGAGGTCAGCAGCTTTGCGGCCTCCGCGTCGGTGCGGGCAACGATCAGCGTCGGAACGCCCATGACGTCGGCGGCAAGGCGTGCGGCGTCAAGGTTGCGGATGTGCGCGGCGGTCGGGATGAGAACCTTGCCGCCGAGATGGCCGCACTTCTTTTCCGACGCCAGCTGGTCCTCGAAGTGGACGCCCGCCGCGCCCGCCTCGATGAAGGCCTTCATGATCTCGAAGGCGTTGAGCGGGCCGCCGAAGCCGGCTTCCGCATCGGCGACGATCGGAGCGAACCAGGTCTCGACCGAAAGGCCGTTGCCTTCCGCCGTCTCGATCTGGTCGGCGCGCTGGAGCGTGCGGTTGATGCGCTTGGCGAGTTCCGGGGCGGCGTTTGCCGGATAGAGCGACTGGTCGGGATACATGGCGGACGCCGTATTGGCGTCGGCGGCGACCTGCCAGCCGGAGAGGTAGATCGCCTTGAGCCCGGCGCGGACCATCTGCATGGCCTGGTTGCCCGAGAGCGCGCCGAGCGCGTTGACGAAGTCCTCCTCGTGGATGAGCTTCCACAGACGGTTCGCACCGTTTTCGGCCAGCGTGTACCTGATCTGCACCGAGCCGCGCAGCCGTTCGACCGTCTCGGCGGTATAGGGCCGCTCGATGCCGTCGAAGCGTCCCTCGGGCGCGCTCGGGACAAGGTTGTAAAAATCAGTCATAGTATCCTCCGGTGCGATGTCTGTGGATCGGGTGCTTTTATCCTGCTGCCCGATTTCATGTGACATTATTTACATCGCACTGCACAACAAGGCGAGTAAAAACCGGAAAATCAGCGGGATAATCGGGTAATGATGTCTTGTCTTTGACAGGCTGGCTCTGTAAAAAAGTAAAAATTGTAAAGTTCCCCGTTGAAAGGGTCGTGTAAAGGATTTGACATATGGCGGAGAACAAGATCTTTGCCGGCCCGAAGGTCCGGCGTATCCGCAACACGCTCGGCCTTACCCAGACGGCGATGGCGGAAGGCCTGTCGATCTCGCCGTCCTATCTCAACCTGATCGAGCGCAACCAGCGGCCGCTGACGGTGCAGCTCCTCCTGCGGCTCGCTTCCGTCTACAAGGTGGATCTCGACGAGCTTCAGGGCGAAAGCGCCGGCAACGCGCGGCAGCTCCGCGAGGTTTTCGCCGATCCGCTTCTCGCCGGCGAGCTGCCGGGCGATCACGAGCTGGTGGAGATCGCCGATGCGGCGCCGAATGTCGCGAGCGGCATCCTCAAGCTCTATCGGGCCTATCGCGAGCAGGCCGCCCGCCTCACCGACCTAACCGACCTGCTTGCCCGCGAAGGCCGTGCGACCACGCTTTCAAGCGCGCTGCTGCCGATGGACGAGGTGCGCGACAGGCTGGAAAGCCGTCCCAACTATTTCGGCGCGATCGACGAGGCGGCGGAGCGCTTCCACGCGGCGCTGGCGCCGGGAGACGAGCTTGCCGCCGCGCTGAAGGGATGGCTGCGCAAGGAGCATGGCGTCGTCGTGCGGCTGCTGCCGGTCCACACCATGCCGAACCTGCGCCGCCGCTTCGACCGGCACTCCATGCGCCTCTTCCTGTCGGAGCGCCTGTCGCCCTTCGACCAGCTGCGCGAGATCGCGATGGAGACGGTGCAGCTTGCGCTGCAGGACGAAATATTTGCCGAACTCGACCTGCTCGCCTTCTCGACGGCGGAGGCAAGGCGCATCGCCCGCTTCGAGCTGGCGCGCTACGCCGCCCACGCCCTGATGATGCCTTACGAGGCCTTTCATTCCACGGCGCAGCGGGTTCGCTACGATGTCGACGTGCTGCGCTCGCGTTTCGGCGTTTCCTACGAGCAGGCTGCGAACCGGCTGACCATGCTGCAGCGGCCCGGCAAGGCGGGCGTGCCCTTCTTCATGCTGGAGATGGACAATGCCGGCAACCGCTTCCGCCGGGCGGGCGCGCAAGGGTTCCCGCAGGCCCGCTTCGGCGGCGGCTGTCCCAAGCTCGGGGTGCATTCCGCCTTTTCGCAGCCGGGCCAGATCCTCGTCGACCGCGTGGAAATGCCGGACGGTGCCGCCTTCCTGACGATCTCCCGCACGCTCGAAGGGCCGCAGGGGTTCTTTGCCGAGCGCGTGCGCCGCACCGCGCTGCTTCTCGGCTGCGATGCCGCCCATGCGGAGGATACCGTATACGCGGAGGCGGTGCGGCGGGACGGAGCGGTCGCCGTCGGCGCGGCCTGCCGGCTTTGCGAGCGGCAGGGCTGTCTTGCCCGCGCCGAGCCGCCCGTCACGCGCCCGCTCGGGCTCGATGAAATGGTCGCCGGCCTCAGCCTTTTCGACTTCCAGTGAGATTCTGCTTGATTTCCGCCGGAGATGCCGCTTGAAATATGATAGGAATGGGAACAATGTGATATAAAATTTCGCCCTATGTTTGCGTAGAATGCAGCTTGTCGCCTCTTGAAAAACATCCATAATCGGCGACTGTTCTTCATACGAACTCATAGGCCCGCGAAGGAAACTGGGAGATAAATCAATGATAAGACGTACTCTTTTGGCGACTGCGGCCTTTGCCGCGCTGCTTGGCGCCGGCGGCGCGTCCGCGCAGGAAAAAGTCGTTAATGTCTATAACTGGTCCGACTATATCGACAGCTCGATCATCGACGATTTCACCAAGGAAACCGGCATCAAGGTCGTCTACGACGTCTATGACTCCAACGAGATCCTCGAGACGAAGCTGCTTGCCGGCGGCACGGGCTATGACATCGTGGTGCCGACCAACACCTTCCTCCAGCGCCAGATCGCGGCGGGCGTCTACCAGAAGCTCGACAAGTCCAAGCTGCCGAACCTCAAGAACATGTGGGACATGGTGGCCGAGCGCATGCAGCCGTTCGATCCGGGCAACGAATACTCGATCAACTACATGTGGGGCACGATCGGCCTCGGCTACAACAAGGCCAAGGTCAAGGAAGCCCTCGGCACGGACGAGATCGACAGCTGGAGCGCGATCTTCGACCCGGCCAACGCCGAGAAGCTGAAGGATTGCGGCATCAACATACTGGATTCGCCGACCGACATCATCCCGGTCACGCTCGCCTATCTCGGCCTCAATCCCGATAGCCATGAGCCGGCCGACATTGCCAAGGCCGAGGAAGCGCTGCTGAAGATCCGGCCCTTCGTGCGCAAGTTCCACTCGTCTGAATTCATCAACGGCCTTGCCAACGGCGACATCTGCATCGCCATCGGCTGGTCGGGCGACGTCTTCCAGGGCCGCGACCGCGCGGAAGAGGCCGGCAACGGCGTCGAGGTCGGCTACGTGATCCCCAAGGAAGGCACGCAGATGTGGTTCGACCAGATGGCGATCCCGGCCGATGCGCCCCATGTCGAGGAAGCCCATGCCTTCCTCGATTACATCATGCGCCCGGACGTCATCGCCAAGGCATCGACCTACATCCACTACGCCAACGGCAACAAGGCCTCGCAGGCCGTTCTGCCGGAAGAGATCCTGAAGGACCCGACCATCTATCCGGATGAGGCGACGCTGGCGAAGCTCTTCACCAACACGACACTGGACGCCAAGACGCAGCGCCTGTTCACGCGGACCTGGACCAAGATCGTGACCGGCCAATAACCGGTCCGACACGAATTGCCCGGAAGCCTCTTCCGGGCAATTTCATTTCGGCTGCCAAGAAAAGAGATGGGGACAGGCAATGAAATCTCTCGGCAATATCCGTCGCTCCTTCGCTCCGTGGACGGATCCGGACGCAAAACCGTTCATCACGTTCCGCAATGTCACGAAGAGGTTCGGCGATTTCACGGCTGTCGACGATCTCACGCTCAATATCTATCATCGCGAGTTCTTCGCGCTGCTCGGGGCCTCGGGCTGCGGCAAGTCCACGCTCCTGCGCATGCTCGCCGGTTTCGAGCGGCCGACATCCGGCGAGATCATCCTGGACGGCCAGGACATCGCCGGCATCCCGCCCTACAAGCGGCCGGTCAACATGATGTTCCAGTCCTACGCGCTCTTCCCGCACATGACGGTGGAGAGCAATATCGGCTTCGGCCTCAGGCAGGACGGCATGCCGAAGAACGAGATCGCTGAGCGCGTCGCCCAGATGCTGAAGCTGGTGAAGCTCGAAAAGTTCGCCAAGCGCAAGCCGCACCAGCTGTCCGGCGGCCAGCGCCAGCGCGTGGCGCTCGCCCGCTCGCTCGCCAAGCGCCCGAAGGTGCTGCTCCTCGACGAGCCGCTCGGCGCGCTCGACAAGAAGCTGCGCGAGGAAACCCAGTTCGAGCTGATGGACCTGCAGCAGGAACTCGGCCTCACCTTCGTGGTCGTGACGCACGACCAGGAGGAGGCGATGACCATGGCCGACCGCATCGCGGTGATGAGCCACGGCAAGGTCATCCAGGTGGCGACGCCCGCGGAAATCTACGAGGCTCCCAACTCGCGCTTCGTGGCCGATTTCATCGGCGACGTGAACATCCTCGACGGCAAGGTTTCGGCAAGCGGCAACGGCAGGATCGAGCTTGTCGCCAATGACGGCTTCACCATCCGCACCGCCACGGCCAATGCGCCGGCACCCGGCAGCGCCGCGGGCTTCGCCATACGCCCGGAGAAGCTGAAGGTGACGCGCGCGGCCCCTGCGGACGCCTCCGTCAACGCGGCATCGGGCGAAATCTGGGACATTGGCTATCTCGGCGACATGACCGTCTTCCACGTCAAGCTCGACAGCGGCAAGGTGGTGAAGGCCTCCATGCTGAATGCCCAGCGCGAGGTGGAGGATCCGATCGCCTATGACGAGAAGGTCTGGGTCTCCTTCGGCGAAACCGCCGGCGTCGTATTGAAGGATTGATCGGATGAGCAAGCTCGGCTCCGCCATCTTCAGCCGCCTTGTCATCATCATTCCCTATGCCTGGCTGCTGTTCTTCTTCCTCATCCCCTTTTTCATCGTCTTCCGCATCTCGCTTTCGACCACGGCGATCGCCCAGCCGCCCTACGAGCCGGTCTTCGCCTTGTCCGACGGTCTTTCCGGCATATGGGAGAAGATCGGCCAGCTCAGCTTCGACAATTTCGTCTGGCTGACCGAGGACTCTCTCTACATCAACGCCTATCTGTCGAGCCTGTGGATCGCCGGGGTCTCGACCTTCATCACGCTGCTGATCGGCTATCCCATCGCCTACGGCATGGCGCAGGCGCCGCGCTCCCTGCGCCCGACGCTGCTGATGCTCGTCATCCTGCCGTTCTGGACGAGCTTCCTCATCCGCGTCTACGCCTGGATCGCCATCCTGAAGCCGGAAGGGCTGCTCAACCAGTTCCTGATGGGCATCGGTTTGATCGATTCGCCGCTGATCATCATGAACACCAACTGGGCGATCTATATCGGCATCGTCTATTCCTACCTGCCGTTCATGGTCCTTCCGCTCTACTCTGCGCTGGAGAAGATGGACAATACGCTGATCGAGGCGGCACAGGACCTCGGCTGCCCGCAGATCTCCGCCTTCTGGAAGGTGACGTTCCCGCTCTCCATTCCCGGCATCGTCGCGGGCTGCATGCTCGTCTTCATCCCGGCCGTCGGCGAGTTCGTCATTCCCGACCTTCTCGGCGGGTCGCAGACGCTGATGATCGGCAAGACGCTGTGGAATGAATTCAACGCGAACCGCGACTGGCCGGTTTCGGCCGCCGTCGCGACGATCCTGCTGCTCATCCTGGTCGTGCCCATCGTGTTCTTCCAGAATGCGCAGGCGAAAGCCGAAGAGCAGGGGAGGTAGGCCATGAGCACCTGGTCCCGCTTCAACATCGCCTCCGTCGTCCTCGGCTTCGCCTTCCTTTACCTTCCGATCGTCCTGCTGGTCGTCTTCTCCTTCAACGAGTCCAAGCTCGTGACGGTGTGGGCCGGCTTCTCGACGAAATGGTACGTTTCGCTCTTCAACAACCAGGGCCTTATCGACGCGGCCTGGGTGACGATCCGCGTGGCGCTGGTCTCGGCGAGCGTGGCGACCGCGCTCGGCACGATGGCGGCGCTGGCGCTCGTGCGCTACACGCGCTTCCGCGGCCGGCTGCTCTTTTCCGGCATGGTCTATGCCCCGCTCGTCATGCCGGAGGTCATCACCGGCCTGTCGCTGCTGCTGCTCTTCGTCGCCATCGGTTTCGACCGGGGCTTCTGGACGGTGACGCTCGCCCACATCACCTTCTCGATGTGCTTCGTGACGGTGGTCGTGCAGTCGCGGCTGCTCTCCTTCGATCGTTCGATCGAAGAGGCGGCGATGGACCTCGGGGCAACGCCGGTGAAGACCTTCTTCGAGGTGACGCTGCCGATCATCGCGCCGGCCGTGCTGTCCGGCTGGATGCTGGCGCTAACGCTTTCGCTCGACGATCTCGTCATCGCGAGCTTCACCTCCGGCCCCGGCGCCACGACGCTGCCGATGAAGATCTACAGCCAGGTGCGGCTCGGCGTGACGCCGGAAATCAACGCTGCCTGCACGCTGCTCATCGGCCTCGTCGCCGTCGGCGTCGTCATCGCCTCGATCATGACGAAGCGCCGCGAGGTGCAGCGCCTGCGGGACGAGCGGGCAGCCTTCGCCGGCCGCTGATGAAAGCGCTACTGGCGGGGAGGCTGCCCCGTCAGGATGGAAACCGGCGAGATCACCGGTTCCGGCCAGGAACCGCCGACGAAGAAGCTGATGGCCGGCTTGACGGCAGCGTTCCCCGCCTGCGGGCGGTCGGCGAGCGTGCCGGCCAGCGCCACGCTGCCGGTGCGGTAGGGGATCATGCCCGACAGCGTCAGCAGCTTCTCGTTGCCTTCGATTTCCGCCTTGGTCAGCTCGGCAAGGCCGCGGTCCAGCCGGGCCTCCACGTCGGCGCGCACGAAGTCGAAGGAGCCGTTGGCGGCTTCGGAAAACCGGAAGAACGCATTTCGCGCCGCCCGCTCCTCGAAGGCCTGGCGATTGAAATGGGTGAGCGTGCCCGGCCCCATGCGCAGCCGGAACCGGCCGGACATGTCGGACACCGTCGTCGCCCACAGCGGCCGGTCCGTCGAAAGCTCGAAATCCGCCGAGCCGATGCCGGAAGGCAGCGGGCCGGGCAGGGCAAGCGCGCTGACGACGCCGCCGATATCCACGTTGCTCAAAGACATCTGCAACTGGCCGCCGCCGCGAAAGCCGTTCTCGGCAAGGGCGATGCGCCCGGTCATGCGGCCATCCATGAACGTGCTGTCGCCGATGTCGAAGGAGGCGCGGCCGTTCTCGATGCGCATCCCGGCCGCAAGGTCCTGCAGGGAGAAGGGTGCGAAGTCGGCGGTCTTGGCGGAAAGGCGCAGGTCCATGCCGAACTGGTGGATGAAGGCCGTGTCGATCGTCGGCGCGTTCTGGTCGGTGCCGGGCAGCGGCGAGAAAGCCGAAAGGAAGGCGCGAAGGTCGATCCTGTCGAAGGCCAGCGTGCCGTCGACCTGCGGCACGCCCTCGGGCGGCATGCCGATGTCGAGAACGCCGGTCGCCTGCGCGTTGTCGAGCGTCAGCCGGACATTCTCGAGCTTGGCGGAATAGCCCGAGGTCGTCACGTTCGCCTCGACATTCACCTGGCCGATATTGCCGACGGCGGGAATATCCTTGCCTTGCCAGGCGAGCAGGTGGCTGAGCGACGGGGTGGAAAGCTGCATGGCGCCGGACACGAAGGCGTTGCCGGAGAGGTTGGCGGTGCCCTCGAAACCGACCGTCGTCGGATCGGCCGAAAGATTGGTGCGGACCGTGGCGTCACGCCCGGCAAGCAGGGAAAGCGGCTGGTCGCAGCTGAAGGACCAGCGGGCCACCTCGCCATTGACGGCGCCGGAGAGCGAAAGGTCGAGGCGCTGCCGCAGCGCCGGCCAGGTGATGCTGCCGTTGACGCCGGTGAAGCGGTACGGCTCCGCATCGCCTCGTGCTATGTCGAGAACCCCGTCACGGATGGAGATGGTGCCGATGCGCTCGTCGGGCAGGTCCGCCGCGGGCTGGCCTTCGGGCGCCCTCGCGGTCGCGTCGATCGCCTGCATCAGCCAGCCGCTGTGCCGCCAGTTGAGCACGCCGTCGGTGCTCCAGCCGACCCGGATGGCCGGCCGGACGAGCTCGAAGTCGCTGAAGGCCGGTCGCCCGCGCACCGCGCCGAGAAGATCGAAGGTGGCGGATATGGTCTCGATGGACGCAAGTTCGCCGCTCGCCCCATCTTCCTCGCCGCCGAGGATGCGCACGTCGCCGAGCGTGACGCGCGGATAGGGCCAGAAGGCGAATTCGGCGTCCTTGCCGATGTGGACCTCTGCGCCCGTCCAGTTCTCCAGCGTCTGCTCGATGCCCCGCTCCACGGTCTCCGTCTGCACGAGGAAGGGAAAGGCGATGCGCAGCGCGCCGGCAATGAGGAGAACGACGAGGAATGCCCCCGCAAGGTGCTTCGGTCGTAGGAAACGGGAAAGGGGCATTCGGCGCGGCTCCTCTGCCGGCAGCGTTCTCATCTCAAGCAGAACGGGGATAGGCGCTCGTGCGGAAGAAATCAAATGCCGGCATGGCGGAATTGCGTTCGGCGACGCCGCGATCCAGCGTTCGCCGCTTTATACCGCGGCGCAACATGCTATACGGATGCCATGGAGTGGAGGAAAGCATGACGTCAGAAAAGCCCCTGTGGGAACCTTCGGCAGAAACCCTGGCAAAGAGCCCGATGGCCCTGTTCATGAAGGCCGCGGGCCGCATCGCCGGTCGTGATTTTACGTCCTATGACGCGTTGCACGCCTGGTCGGTGGAAGACCGGGCGACCTTTTGGACCGCCGTCTGGGACGAATGCGGCGCCATCGGCGAAAAGGGGGGTACCGCGCTCGAAAACGGCGAGCGTATGCTGGAGGCCCGTTTCTTTCCCGAGGGGCGTCTGAACTTCGCCGAGAACCTGCTCAGGAAGACCGGCCCGGCCGATGCGGTGATCTTCCGCGGCGAGGACAAGGTCTCCTATCGCTGGTCGTGGGACGAACTGCGCGCCCGTGTCTCCAGGCTCCAGCAGGCTTTCGCCGCGATGGGCGTCGGCGAGGGCGACCGCGTCGCCGCCATGATGCCGAACATGCCGGAAACCATCGCCTGCATGCTCGCCGTCGCCTCGCTCGGCGCCATCTGGTCCTCCTGTTCGCCCGACTTCGGCGAGCAGGGCGTGCTCGACCGTTTCGGCCAGATCGAGCCGAAGCTCTTCATCGCCTGCGACGCCTACTGGTACGCCGGCAAGCTCCAGGACGTTTCCGCCAAGGTGAAGGCCGTTGCCGGCAAGCTCGGCGCGCCGGTCGTCGTGGTGCACTACGCCGGTGACGCCGAGGCGCTCGCCGCCGCCCTGCCGGATGGCCGCACGCTCGATGCGATCATGGCGCCCTACGAGGCGAAACCGCTGGCCTTCGCGCAGCTTCCGTTCCGCCATCCGCTCTACATCCTCTTTTCCTCCGGCACGACGGGCGTGCCGAAATGCATCGTGCACTCGGCCGGCGGCACGCTGCTCCAGCACCTGAAGGAACACCGGCTGCACTGCGGCCTCGTCGAGGGCGAGCGGCTGTTCTACTTCACCACCTGCGGCTGGATGATGTGGAACTGGCTGGTCTCGGGCCTTGCCGTCGGCGCCACGCTCTGCCTCTTCGACGGTTCGCCCTTCCATCCGGACGGCAATGTGCTCTTCGACTATGCGCAGGCGGAAAGGTTCGCGGTCTTCGGCACCTCCGCCAAATATATCGACGCGGTGCGCAAGGGCGGCTTCACGCCGCGCACGACGCATAATCTCTCCGGCCTGCGCCTTCTGACCTCGACGGGATCTCCGCTCTCGCCGGAAGGCTTCTCCTTCGTCTACGAAGGCATCAAGCCCGACGTGCAGCTCGCGTCGATCTCCGGCGGCACGGACATCGTCTCCTGCTTCGTGCTCGGTATTCCGCTGAAGCCGGTGTGGCGCGGCGAGATCCAGGGGCCGGGCCTCGGCCTTGCCGTGGACGTCTGGGACGAGGAGGGCCGTCCGGTGCGTGGCGAGAAGGGCGAGCTTGTCTGCACCAAGGCCTTTCCCTCCATGCCGGTCATGTTCTGGAACGACCCGGAGGGCGCCAAGTACCGCGCTGCCTATTTCGAGCGCTTCGACAATATCTGGTGCCACGGCGATTTCGCCGAATGGACCGGCCACGGCGGCATCGTCATTCACGGCCGCTCCGACGCCACGCTCAATCCCGGCGGCGTGCGCATCGGCACCGCGGAAATCTACAATCAGGTCGAGCAACTCGAAGAGGTCGTTGAAGCCCTCTGCATCGGCCAGGAATGGGACGACGACGTGCGCGTCGTGCTCTTCGTGCGGCTCGCCCCCGGCAAGGTGCTGGACGAGGCGCTGGAAAAGACGATCAGGACGAAGATCCGCACCGGCGCTTCGCCCCGCCACGTGCCGGCGAAGATCATAGAGGTTGCCGATATTCCCCGCACCAAATCCGGCAAGATCGTGGAGCTCGCCGTGCGCGAGGTCGTGCACGGGCGGCCGGTCAAGAACAAGGAAGCGCTCGCCAATCCTGAGGCGCTGGAGCTTTTCGCCGATCTGGAGGTGCTGAGGTCGTAAGTTAACGATTTCCGGCCCGGCGGGTTAACCAAGTTTGCGAAGTTGTGAACGCGGGCTCTGTGCCGGAACGGGCCGGGTAAGGAATTGTTAATCCGCAATGACGCAAGGTCGTGCCAACTTGAGCGCGCCCGATGACGGGCGTTCCGGTCGCAACGACCCCGATGGCATGAAGCCGTTCACTCCCGCTTTTGTTGGACAGCATTCAGACTATCGGGGCGGCTTTTGCCGCCCCCTTTTTTAACCATTCTTTCCGTCGAGCGAGCGCGAGACGAGGAAGACGGGGATGAGCCCGACCGCGACGATGATGACGGCCGGCACCCCCGCATCCTCCACCTTCGCCCGCGATGCATCCTCGTAGACGAGCGTTGCCAGCGTGTTGAAGTTGAACGGGCGCAGCATGATCGTCGCCGACAGTTCCTTCATCGTCTCGATGAAGACGAGCAGCGCGGCTGTCAGCGTCGCGGGCCGCATCATCGGCAGGAGCACGCTCCAAAGCGTCTGGCCGCTCGTGCGCCCCAGCGTGCGGGCCGCCATGTCGAGATGGGGCGAGAGCTTGTGGAAGCCCGCGTCGATGGTGCCCTCCGCCATGGTGAGGAAACGCACCGTGCAGGCAAAGATGATGGCAAAGCCGGTGCCCGAGAGAAGGAGGCCGGTCGAGATGCCGAACTCGGCGCGCAGGAAGGCATCGAGCGCGTTGTCGAAATTGGCGAGCGGTATCAGCACGCCCATCGCCAGCACCGTACCCGGCACGCCATAGCCAAAGGAGGCGAGGCGCCCGGCGGCGGCATTCAGGCGTGAGCGCGTCGTGCGCGCGGCATAGGCGAGCAGGAAGGCAAGGACGACGGCGATCAGCGCCGTCGATGCCGAGACGAGCACGCTGTGCCAGAGGGCGGAGAGGAGGCGCGTCGAGGCGAACTGTTCCAGCCGGCGGGCCGCATAGCCGCCGAGCACGAAGACGGGAATGGCAAAGCCGATGACGGGCGGCATGAGGCAGGCAAGGCTCGCGGCCCACTTCTTCCAGCCATCGAGCTTGAGGCGTACGGAATCGTGCACGGCGGCGGTGGTCTTCTGGCTGGCGAAACGCTGCCGGCGGCGTGCGGCGCGTTCCACCATCATCAGGCAGATGACGAAGACGAGCATGATGCAGGCGATCTGTGCGGCGCCGGCCAGGCTGCCTCGGTTGAGCCAGGTGTCGAAGATCGAGAAGGTGAGCGTCTGCACGCCGAGATATTCCACCGCGCCGATGTCGTTCAGCGTTTCCATCGCGACGAGCGTCAGGCCCACCATGATCGCCGGCCGCGCCATGGGGATCTGGATCTTCGCGAACACCTTCAGCGGCCCGGCGCCGAGGGTGCGCGCCACGTCCGCCGCCGCGCGCCCCTGCATCAGGAACATCGAACGGGCGGAAAGATAGACGTAGGGATAAAGGACGCTGGAGAGGACCAGCATCGCCCCGCCGGTGGTGCGCACTTCCGGGAACCAGTAGTCCCGGCTCGTCTGGAAGCCGAAGAGGGCGCGATAGCCTGTCTGCACCGGCCCGGTGAAGGAGAAGAACTCCGCAAAGGCATAGGCCCCGAGATAGGCGGGAATGGCGAGCGGCAGCACGAGCACGCCGGAGAGCAGGCGGCGGCCCGGAAAGTCGCAGCTTGCCACCAGCCAGGCCGTGAAGACGCCGACGACCGCCGTGATCGTACCCACCCCGGCCAGGAGGATCAGCGTGCGCAGCGTGGCGCGCGGAATGACGTTGCTCATGAGGTGCGGCCAGTTGTCCGTGCCGCCCGCCGCGGCGATGACGACGATGGCGATCGCCGGCATCAGCACGATGGCTGCCGCGAGCACCGCGGAGGCGGAAAGAAGCGGGTGGCGGGCGGCACCGGTAAGGCGGCGCCGGCCGCGCGCCGGCACGCTTCGGGACAGGACCTGCAAGGCGTTACCTCGACGGACCGGCCGTGCCGGAAAGGCAGGGCCGACGGAAAAGATGCTCCTGCCGGTCTAGACCAATCGGCTCAATCTGCCAACACGCGCGGCGAGGGAAAGATCACCTCGACGAGCGTGCCTTCGTTCGGCGTCGAGCTGATCGCGAAGTTCGCCCGGTTGGCGTCGACCATCGCCTTGGTGAGCGGCAGGCCGAGGCCGGTGCCGTCGCCGCGCTTGCGCGCGCCGGTCGTCACCTGCCGGAAGGGCTTCATCGCCTGTTCCAGCTCGCTGCGCGTCATGCCGACACCGGTATCGCGTATGCGCAGCACCACGCTGCCGTTCGCCTCATAGGCGGTGGAGACGACGATCTGGCCGCCGGACGGAGTGAAGCGAATGGCGTTCGACAGGATGTTGAGGGCGATCTGCTTGATGGAGCGCAGGTCGGCGACGATCTGCGGCACGTTGGCCGAAAGCGAGGTTCGGATGATGACGCGCTGGGCATTGGCCTGCGGCTGCACCAGCGAGACGGCCTCCGAAATCGTCTCGTTGAGGCCGACCGCCGTGAATTCCAGCTCCATCTCGCCCGCCTCGATCTTGGAGATGTCGAGCAGGTCGTTGACGATGTCGAGCACGTGGCGGCCGGAGCGGCCGATGTCGTTGGCATATTCGATGTAGCGCGGGTGGCCGATGGGCCCGAAGCGCTCCGTCGCCATCATGTCGGAAAAGCCGATGATGGCGTTGAGCGGCGTGCGGATCTCGTGGCTGACGCGCGCGAGGAAATCGCTCTTGTGCGCGTTCGCCGTCTCGGCCGCCCGCTTGGCGTTGCGCAGTTCCTCTTCGGTGCGCTTCCACTGCGTGATGTCGCGGATCACGGCGCAGTAGCCGGAGGAGGAGGAAAGGCGCCCCATGGTCATGAAGAGCGGAATGAAGCCGCCGGAGGCCTCGCGGCCGATGACCTCGCGCCCGTCGTTGAGCACGCTCGCGACGCCATGGCCGGAAAGGCCGGCGAGATAATCGAGCACGGCCTTCTGGCTTTCATGGGCAAACAGCATGGCGAAGGGACGGCCCCGCGTCTCGTCCTCGTCATAGTTGAAGAGGGCGCTCGCCGAGCGGTTCATCGAGCGGATGTCGCCGTCCTGGCCGACGACCACGACACCGTCGGTCGCGGTCTCGAGGATGGAGCGCAGTTCGCTGACCTCTACGCGCAACGCCGCCGCTGCGGCCTGGTCCGCGTTCCGCTCATCGGTTTCCGTGGGCGGCGGCGCCGTTTCGACCAGAGAGAGCGCCGGCTTTTCCTGGACCGGCGTCAGCGCCAGCATCAGCGCCGTGCCGTCCTCCCAGCGGATCGACTGGAGGCGGGCGCGAACGGGGCTCGTGCTCTCGCCGTCGGCATGACGGAGCGCCATGGTTCCGCCGCCGTCCTCCGCCTCCTCGTCGGGACCGGCCAGCAGGATGTCGAGCCCGCCCGAGGCTTCGAGGTCTTTAAGGTTGGAGTAGCCGGTCAGGCGGAAGAATTCCGGATTGGCATGGATCAGCCGGTCGCCGACATGCACCAGCAGCGCGACGGGCAGCGCATCGACCACCGCGGCGGTCAGGCCGTAGTCCATCTGGGTGCGCGGCGGCGCGATGGCCGAACGCTCGGCCGCGTGATCGGCGGCCAGGAGGTCGTCGGCATGCGGGCCGACTTCGAGGCCGGGCATTTCCGTATCGGTCTCCCCGGCGGCGGGCTCGATGCCCGCCTCGACGGCGTCCGTGGGGTCCTGCGGCAAATCGCCGGCTGTTTCCGCAGGCTGTTCCGCCGTGGCGTCGGCCGGTGCTTCGTCCATCGGATCGCCCGCCGGGCGGTCTTCGGGCTTGCGCTTGCCGAAAGTCTCGCCGAGCTGGCGGGCGATCTCGCGGAAAGCCGCCTGTTCGCCGGTCGAGAGGCCATCGAAGAGGCCGCCGCGACCCCGCCGTGTTTCGAGCTGCACGACCTTGTCCGACTGCCGGCGGGCCGGGTTTTCGACGAGGCGCAATGCCGGGCGTTCGCCGCGGAAGGCGTCGTGCTCGTCGCCGGCGGGCATTTCGGAGGCGTCATCCGTTTCGCCGGCCTCGTTGGTTTCGATCGGCTCGTGCGAAGCCGGTGCCGCGTTCGCGTCGTCAGACGTTTCGTCCGGCAGGAACGGCGTTTCGCCTGCCTCATCCTCGGCCGACGCGGTTTCGTCCGCAGTTTCCACCGTCTCGCCGAGCGCCAGGCCGCGCGCGTGGATGTCCACGGCCGCATCGGCGATGCGCACGATGCCGAAGCCGCGGAAGCCGTCGAACTCGCGGTTGCGCGAATAGGTGGGCAGGGCGGCGAGGTCGACCGGCACGACAAGGCTGGTGCCCTCGACCGGCCAGAGGATCGTCTTGCCGGACCAGGTGTCGCGGCGGCGCAGGAGGTCGCCGATCCTGCCGTCCGGATCGAGATCGAAGCGGGCGGCGACATCGCTGAAGCGTTCGCCGGAGATCGCTGCGGCATGCGGGCCGACCGCGGCGGCGAACTCCTCCGAAATCTCGCTGAACCGGCCCTCGGCATCGATCTTCCAGACGAAGCGGATCGGCCGGCCTTGCGGATTGAAGGCGAAGCCCGACTTCTGCCGGGTTGTCGAGACCGTGCCGGCGTCGACGGCCGCCTCTTCGCTCTCCGCCGGCGTTTCGGCCGCGGCGGTTTCTACGTTGCCGGCCTCGGCGTCGCTGGTGCCCACCGGGCCTTCTTCCACGGGGGCGCCCTCGATCGCCGTTTCTTCCTCGACGTCCGCCGGCTGTGTCTCGGAGGTCACCCCGGCCGCTTCGGCCGGTGCTTCCTCCCGCACCATGGGGTCTTCCATGACGGAGGAAATCGGCCCGGCGGCAGGCTCGGCGTCGTCCTCATTGGGGTCGAGATGGCCGAGAATGGTTTCGACGGCGAAGAGCAGGTAGAGCGCCGGGTCATTGGAGATGCGGCCGATGGCGGCGGGCAGATGGCCGCGGCCGGTGGCGACGGGACGCTTGACGAGATGCTCGGCGCTGCGTCCGGCGGCATCGACAAGCGCGCGCCGCGTCTGCGGGCTGATGATAAGGCCGTCGAAGCCATCCGAAGCGGCGACGACCAGGCCCTCGCCGTCGAGGACCGCCATATGGGTATCCGGATCGTCGAAGCCGGCGAGCATGGCATTCGCCACGTCTTCTCGGCTCTGGCTGTCGGTGCCGACCGGTGCGCTGAAGAGGATCGCCTCGTCGCCGGGGCGGATGGTGACGCCCTCGACGGCTGCATTCACCGGCGTGCTGCGGAAGCCGCTGCCGATACGCATGAGGAGGGAACGCCGCTCGCCCGGCGCCTGCACCTGCCGCGCCGTTGCGGCGAGCTGGCGGAAGGCGACGTCGGTGCGGTCGGGGCCGGCGTCGAGGAAGTCGTAGATGTTGTCATGGCCAAAGAGGGCAGCGCCCCGGCCGTTCGACCAGAGCACGCGCGCCATGTCCTTGGAAAACAGCACCACCGCCTCGCCCCGGGCGAAGGGCAGGCGCACCCGTTCATGGACGGCGACGTCGATAAAGGGATACTGCTTTGCGGACATGTTCAGGCCTGCATCTTCCTTCCGGCGCCCCGGTCTTCAATTAACGCTTTATTAATAGCGGCGCATAGGCGGAGGGTCCAGCGCCGGCCCCTCGCAACCCAAGGCTTTCAGGCGGAAGGGTTAACGGCCGTTAGAGTTTATTGTGCATCGCACAAAATTGTTGCATTGCGAAAAGAAATCGCCTATATGGAAGCCATCCAAGAACACGGCGCCTCTAGAGAGGGCCAAACCAAGGAGCGCAGACAATGGCTACCAAGAAGACCGACGACGTATTTTCCATCGCATCCATCGACCCGGCCAAGCTTTCCGAGAGCTTCCGCGAGTTCGCCGAAAAGGGCGCCGCACAGACCAAGGAAGCCTATGCCAAGATGAAGGAAGCCGCCGAGGACGCCACGAAGACCGTTGAAGCGACGCTCGAAAGCGCGCAGGCCGGCTCCGTCGAACTCGGCCTCAAGGCCATCGAAGCGCTTCGCACCAATGCCGAAAACTCGCTTTCACATATGGAAGCCCTGCTTGGCGTGAAGTCCGTTTCCGAGCTTTTCGAGTTGCAGACCGCCTTCCTGCGCAAGCAGGCCGAAGTCGCCGTCGAGCAGGCCAAGACCCTTCAGGAAACCTCCAAGAAGGTTGCCGAAAAGGTCGCTGCCCCGGGCAAGTCGGCCGCCGAGAAGGCCATGAAGTCCTTCAAGAGCGTCTGAACCGCCGCATAGCGCGGGCTTGGACCCTATGGTAGAATGGCCGGGTGATCGTCCGGCCGTTTTCGTTTTCAGGCTCCTGCAAAAAACGCTTGAAAAAAGGTGCGGCTGCCCGTATGTGACGCACCAAGCGCGCCGGACGCGCCTTGTGCGGTTGTAGCTCAGTTGGTTAGAGCGCAGGTTTGTGGCACCTGAGGTCAGTGGTTCGACCCCACTCAACCGTACCACCTCTCCTTTATTCCGTAAGATGAATGTTCTGCTGCGGAAATCTGATTCCTGTACGCATCTCTGTCGGGCTTGCCGCCTCGCTCATCGGTAACCTCATCGTGGCGAGGACACAGCCGCCGGTTCATCCCTAAGAGGCTGTAAACCCTTCATTTACCACGCCAGCGGCGCCATTCCCGATTTGGCACTGTATTAGGAATCCGTTGACCAATGAATCCCTAGGGTCGGTTCGTTCCCATGGTGGGGAACCGGTCCGCATGACGCGCCGCCGCGATGCAAATGGGGTTCTTCAAATGCACATGACGTGCGTCAAGTGGCTGGCGGTTCCTGCCGGCATGTCCGGGCTGTTCCTTCTCTGGCTGCCGATCAGCCTCCAGGCCCAGCTCATTCTCAGTTTCGCCGTGCTCGGCGTGATGTTCCTGGCGATGACGCGCCCCAAGAGCACCACCCTGCGGCTCGTCACCTTCACCTTCGCCGGCATTCTGGCCATGCGCTATGCTTTCTGGCGCACGACCGAGACGCTGCCGAGCATCCACGAGCCGCTGAACTTCATCCCCGGCCTCATTCTCTACCTTGCCGAGATGTACTGCCTCGCCATGCTGGCGATCAGCTTCTTCATGCTGGCCGATCCCTTGAAGCGCAAGGCGCCGGAGCCTGGCGAGGCGGCGAGCCTGCCGACCGTCGATGTCTTCATCCCGTCCTACAACGAAGAGCCGGAGCTTCTGGCCGGCACGCTCGCGGCGGCCAGATCGATGCTCTACCCGAAAGACAAGCTGAACGTCTATCTCCTGGACGACGGCGGCACCGAGGCCAAGCGCAACCACAAGGATCCGCGCATCTCGATCGCCGCGATCCGCCGCCATGAGCAACTGAAGGCGCTCTGCGCCTCCCTCGGCGTCATCTATCACGCCCGCAAGCAGAACGACCACGCCAAGGCCGGCAACCTCAACGAGGGCCTGAAGGTCTCGAACGGAGAGCTCGTCGTCGTCTTCGACGCCGACCACGCGCCGGTGCGCGGGTTCCTGCGCGAGACCGTCGGCTTTTTCGCGAAGGACAAGAAGCTCTTCCTCGTCCAGACACCGCACTATTTCCTCAACCCCGATCCTCTGGAAAAGAACCTCCAGACCTTCGCGCGCATGCCGTCCGAAAACGAAATGTTCTACTCGATCCTGCAACGCGGGCTCGACAAGTGGAACGCCTCGTTCTTCTGCGGCTCGGCGGCGGTGCTGCGCCGCTCGGCGCTCGCGGCGGCGAACGGCTTTTCCGGCCAGTCGATCACCGAGGACTGCGAGACGGCGCTGGCGCTCCATTCCAAGGGCTGGCACAGCCTCTATGTGGACAAGCCGCTGATCGCCGGCCTCCAGCCGGAGACCTTCGTCTCCTTCATCGGCCAGCGCGCGCGCTGGTGCCAGGGCATGCTGCAGATCCTGATCCTCAACCGGCCGTTCCTCGCCAGGGGCCTGACGCTCGCGCAGCGCATCTGCTATGCCGGCATCAACCTCTTCTGGCTGTTCCCGCTTTCGCGGCTCGCCTTCGTGTTCTCGCCGCTGCTCTACATCTTCTTCTCGCTGGAGATCTACCAGGCGAACATCCTGGAATTCGCCTCCTATGCGGTGACCTACCTCATCGGCTCCTTCGCCATGCAGAGCTACCTCTACGGCCGCGTGCGCTGGCCGTGGGTGTCCGAGCTTTACGAATATGTGCAGTCGGTGATGCTGTTCGGCTCCATCGTCAGCGTGGTCCGCAATCCGAGGAAGCCGACCTTCAACGTCACCGCCAAGGGCCAGACGCTCGACCGCAGCATGCTCTCGCCGCTCGCCCGGCCCTATTTCATCATTTTCTTCGTCCTCCTGGCGGCGGCGCTCTATTCCGGCTACCGCTTCCTGACGGAGCCGGTCGCGACCGAGCTGCTGACGATCGTCGCCGGCTGGAACCTCATCAACCTCGGCCTTGCCGGCGCGGCGCTCGGCGTCGTCGCCGAACGGCGGGAGCTGCGCCGCAACCAGCGCCTGCCGGTCAAGCGCCATGCGCTGATGAAGGTCGACGGCAAGCTCAGCAACATCATCATCCAGGATGCGTCCTTCGGCGGCGTCTCGGTGGAGTTCGTCGAGGCGGCACCGCAGGTCGATCTGGAAAATCCGTTGGAAGCAACGATCCAGCTGCGCCGCGCAGGCCAGGTCATCGCCTTCGACGTGATCTGCCGCTCCAGCCGCAGCGCGGGCGATGGGGCCGTCTACGGCTTTGCCTACAAGGAGCGCACGCCGGAAACCTTCATGGCGATCGCCGAACTGATGTATTCCGACCAGGCCGTGCTGCAGGAACGCCTCACCCGCCGGCAGGTGCGCCGCAGCTTCTTCTGGGGCACCTCGCGCTTCATGCTCTGGAGCATCCGCGAGACGCTGCGCGCGCTCCGGTATTCCGCCGGCCTCGTCCGCGAAGGCGCCGTCAAATCCTTCGCCGACGCGCCCATCGTCGTGAAGGAGAACAATGCCCAGATTTCCGGCCGCGCCGCCGAGCTGCCGCCGGTCCTGACAGGGAGCCAAGCCTATGGCTAAGACACGCTTTTTCGAGACCCTGGCTATCGCCTTCCTCCTCGCCTCTGCCGGTATCGGCCGGGCGGAAGGGCTGGTGGCGGACTCCGTCAAGCCCCTGCTCGACGGGACGGCGCTCACCGGCGGCCTGCTGCCGCAGCCCGTCGAGGCGAAGAGCGCCGTGCAGCCGGAAGGCGCGATCGCTGGCCATCTCGTGCCGTTCGAGCAGCCGGCCGATGCCTATACGCTTTCCGGCGAAGACGACGTTGCCATCTTCACCTTCGCGCTCGACGGCCCGCAGGTCTCGGCGGGTGGTACGCTGAACCTTGCCTATGTCAACGCCGTCTCCGTCCTGCCCGATACGGCGAAGGTGGATGTCGAGATCAACGGCCACGATGCCGGCAGCTTCGCGGTCGCCTCGCCGAACGGCGTCAGGACGGAGAAGCTCCGCGTCGCGCCGGAATGGCTCAAGGCAGGCCGCAACGTGGTGCGCCTGCGCGCCCGGCAGCACCACCGCGTCGATTGCTCGCTCGATGCGACCTACGAGCTCTGGACGAAGTTCGACCCGGCGCTGACCGGCTTCGCCTCGGCGGTGCCCTCCGACTTCACCGATTTCGACAGCCTGCTCGCCGTCCGCCGCAACGCGGCGCACCGCACCGACCTCCGCCTCGTCATTCCCGGCGCGCTGACCGCCGAGGCGTTGAACGAGGCCGCGCCCGTCCTGCAGGCACTGGTCCTCTTCCTGAACCGTGACGACGTGACGGTTTCGGTCGCCGACAAGTCGGGCGCGGGACCGGGTATCGACATCGTCATGGCGATGGATCGCAGCGGTGCGGCCGCCCTTGCCGACCTCGGCCTTTCCGCCGTGCCGCGCGGCCTTTCCGTACAGCCCGGTGTCCCGGCAGGCCGCGCGACGGTCGTCATGCGCGCTGCCGGTCCCGGCGACGTCAATGCGGCGGTGCTGGCAGCCGTGAAAGGGCCGATGGCCGACGGGCTGAAGTCGGGCATCTTCGAGAAGGGCAGGGGCGTGCTGGCCGTCGAGGCCGGCGAACGGCGCACGCTGAAGGAGACGGGCTACGAGACCCGCGTCTTCTCCGGCCGCCTTTCGCGCACCGATTTCGCCGTCGAGATGCCGGCGGATTTCTATCCGGCCGAATATGCCACCATCGACCTGCGCCTCCATGCGGCGACCTCGCCGGGGCTGGCGCAGACGGCCCAGCTTCTGGTGCGCGTGAACGACAAGGTCGTGACGAGCTACCCCTTCCGCAATCGCGAGGGCCAGCAGTTCGACGGCAAGCGCATCGAACTGCCGCTGCGCGCCTTCCAGCCGGGCCTGAACCGGGTCGAGCTTCTCGCCGAACTGCCGGTGGCGGCCGATGCCGCCTGCCGCCCGCAAGAGCGCGACGACGGCAAGCCGCGCTTCATTCTCCTCGACACGACGGCAATCGAGGTGCCGGCGCTCGCCCGCGTCGGCCGGCTGCCCGATCTGGCGGCGCTCGCCGGCAAGGCCTACCCCTATGGCGGCGGCAAGCCGTTCGACCTCGTCATCGACCGGGCGGACACGCAGTCGGTCGGTGCGGGCCTGACGGTGCTGTCGCGCCTTGCGCTTTCCGCCCGCGCGCCGCTGAACGCGAAGATCGCGATCGGCACGCCGGTGCAAGGCGCAGGCCGCGACGCGCTGGTCATCTCCTCGCGGAACGATTTCGCCGAACTCGGCCCGGCGAACAAGGCCGCCTTCCCGAGCGCGTCGGACGTTTCCGCCTCCCTGGCCGACCTCCTCAAGCCCGACCCGGTCGTCACCGCCTCGGTTTCCGGCGGCGCTTCCGGCAACGAGGCGGCCGACCTCTTGCAGGCCTTCCACAATTCGACGGCGCCGCCGCAGGAGGAATTGTCCTTCGGCTCGCGCGCGCAGCTCTGGCTCTCCGCCGCCTCGAGGAGTTTTGGCCGTTGGCTGAGCTACGAGCGCGCGGACGCCCGGACGGTCCCGCACGGTGAGGGCTCGCTGGTCACGCTCTCGCAGATGCGCGCGCCGGACGGGCTTGCCACTTGGACGGTGATCAAGGCCAATTCCCCGCGCGATGTGGACGCCGGCGTGCAGCGGCTCGTCGAGCCCGCCGTCTGGCGGGGCCTCCAGGGCGGCACGGCCTCCATCGAGACGGCGGGCCTGTCGCTGGTCAGCCTGCCGGCGGCGGAACGGTACGTCGCGGACCTTTCGGACCGCAGCCCCGGCAACCTGCGCCGGGTCGCCGCCGCGTGGTTCTCCGACAATTTCCAGATCTACGTGCTGCTCGTGCTCGCCTGCCTCGGCGTCTTCGCCGCCTGGCTCGGGCTGACGGTTCCGCGCAAGGGTGTGAGGTCCGATCGATGAGAACAGTTCTCCTCTCCGCCCTCCTGCTCGGCTGCACCGCGCTTTCGCCGGTGGCCGCGGAACCGAAACCGGCGCCCGATGCTGTCGAGCTTGCCGCCCTCTATTACTATGCCGAGCAGAAGCAGCAGGACCGGCTCGAGGCGGAGACCAGCCGCCTGCGGCTGAAATATCCGGATTTCGTGGTGCCGTCCGATGTCTATTCGCCCGCCGCAAGGCAGGCGGATGAGAGCACGCTCTGGGCGCTTTACGAGAAGAACGATTTCGTCGGCATCGAGGCCGAGATCGGCCGGCGCCGCTCGGAAAATCCCGAATGGAGACCGAGCGAGGATTTTTCCGGCAAGCTCGCCCGCCGCAAGCAGCGCGTCGAGATGACGGCCGCGGCCGCGCGAAAGGACTGGACGGGTGTCATCGAGGCGGCCAGGACACTCGATCCTTCGAGCGAAACGGAGGTCGACCTCGTCTGGATGCTGCTCGATGCCTATGCCGAGACGGGCGCCAGGGATGCGCTGACGAAGGCCTATCGCGGCCTGCTCTTCCGCGAGGAGGCCAAGCGCCTGCCGGACCGGCAGATTCTGACGACCCTGCAGAAGTCGACGCGGGATTTTTCCTCCGAGGATGTGCGCAAGGCAATGGGCGTTCTGGCCGCCTCGCCGTTGCTGCAGGCCGGCTTGCAGCCGATCGAGCTCGACCTGACGCGCAAGGACGTCGCGGGCTTCAACGCCGACGAAAAGCGCCAGACGCCGATCGCGGAAAGCGAGGTCCTCAAGCTGCGCACCGTTGCGGAAAAGGACGGGCGCCTCGAAGACCTGTCCCTGCTCGGCTGGTACGACCTGAAGCTCAAGGCACCGGACCGCGCCGAGCACTGGTTCAAGGCCGCGCTCGCCAAGCGCCGCGACGAGGAGAACGCCAAGGGCCTCTATCTGTCGCTTGCGGCGCAGAACAGGCAGGACGAGGCATATGCCGTGGCGCAGGACTATATCGAGGAGTTCTCCGACGACCCGGAATTCCTGATGAATGCGCTGTCGCTGCGCTTTTCCAAGCCCGACCAGCCGGATGCGGACGTGAAGACCGTGACCGCCTATGGCAATGCCATCATGGCGACGTCGAGCGCCGATCACGCGGAAATCCTCGCCTGGTACGCCTACAATTCGCGCCAGTACGAGGCGGGAAAAGCCTGGTTCCTGAAATCGCTCGATTGGGAAAGCGCCCCGGCCCGGGTAAAGGGCCTCGCCCTCAGCCTGCTGCGCCTTGGCGAGAAGAAGGAATATGCCGCGCTGGAGGAGGAGTATCGCGACATCTACCCGGGCATCTGGGAGGAGATAAAGGTCGCCACCCCGCCGAAGGGGGCACGCCGCACCGCCGTCGAAATGCCCGCCGCGATGGCTTCTTCCGCAAGAGGCGCCGGTTACCTCGCGCATTTCAGGGCGAAGCGCTATGGCGCCTGCATCAAGGACATTTCGGCCATGGAGACGCGCGGCGCGGTCTCCGCCGATGCCATGCTCATCAAGGGCTGGTGCCATCTCGAGCTCGGCCGCCTTGCCGAGGCCCGCAAGGGCTTCGAGGCTGCGCTCGGCAACAGCCGCACGCAGCAGGACGCGGCCTATGGCGCGGCGCTCACGCTGCTGCGCGGCCGCCTGACGGACGATGCCGAGGCGATGGTCGCCATGTATCCGTTGTCGGAGAAGCGCGAGCGCGAGGTGCGCGCCGAAATCTACTGGCAGCGCGCCCGCTCGGCCTTCGACCACAGGCAGTACCAGCGCGTGCTCGACGCCCTGAATGCGCGTGCAAGCCTTGTCGCCGAGCCGGCGGACCTCAGCCAGCTTCGCGGCTGGGCCTATTATCACCTCGGCAACCGTGCGCAGGCGCGGGCCGTGTTCGCCCGGCTCAACATGCATCTCTACGATCCGGCGGCCGCACGGGGCCTTGCCGTTTCCTCTACCCGATAGGACCTCCATGCGCTGGCTGATCCTCGCCGCCCTTTCCCTCCTCGGCACCGGCTGCACCGCCGTGCACGACCCTTTCCTCGAGACGGGCGCCATCCGGCCGGATGCGCCGCCGATCTCGACGGAGGTGTCGCCGGAATTCGCCGCCGCCTATCTGCCGTCGGTCTCCGGCCGCATCGAAAGCGTGCGCCAGACCGTGCGGGACAATTATTTCGAACAGGCGATCGTCTATTCCAATGCGACCGCTTCGGCCGGCGAGAACGTGCTGACCGTCCGTGTCGGCACGCCCTCCGAGGGGGCGGGTTTCCTGCGTGCCCCGACGCGCCGGGCCGTTCTTGCCGAGATGCGGCAGGCTCTGCCGGGCATCGCCATGACGATCAATGCGGCGGCCGGCCAGAACGCCCATGGCGTCTATGGTTATGCGACAGGCCCTCTCGGCGCCTCGGGAAGCTGCCTTTATGCCTGGCAGTTCGCCAAACGTGTCTCGCCGCTGCGCGAGACTGCGATGGGCCGGCTTGAGACCGGCAGCTACTCGGCCCAGGTGCGCCTGCGCTTCTGCCATCCGGCTATCCCGGAGGACCGCATCGCATCGCTGATGGCCGGCATGCGCCTGAAGCCGATCACGCGCGACACTTTTGCCATGCTGCAATATGCCGGCGGCAGCGGTTTCACGCGCGGCCAGCCGGCCTTCGCCGTTGCAGAGCCGGCGGCCGTCGAGGAAAGCGTGGAGATCGTGCCGCGCCGCATGCCGAAGCGCCGGGCCGTTGAGGAAAGGAGGGTCGAGGAAGCGGTCGCCGTGCGCGTTCCCCTGCCGGAAGAGATCGCCGGGAAGAAGGTCGCCATCGCCGGAAAGCCGGCTGACGGGAAAGCCGTGGAGCGGACCGGGACCGTGCTGGTGCCGATGCCCGTGACGGCTTCGGCCGCCGTCGACTGACGCTCAGAGAAAGATGTCGTGTTCCTGCCGCACGAGGTCCTGCACGAACTCGGCGACGGTGCGCACGCGCGTCAGGTCGCGGGCGCTTTCGTGCCAGGTCGTCCAGTAGGCGCGGCGGATCGAGGTGGCGGGCAGCAGCCGGACGAGCTCGCCGTATTGCCGGGCGATATAGTCGTGCAGGATGCCGACGCCGGCGCCGGAGCGTACGGCCTCCGTCTGGCCGGTGGCGCTCGAGATCTCGAAGCTCGCGTCCCAGCTTCGCATGATCTCGCCGGTGAAATTGAGCGAGGCCGTGAAGATCAGGTCTTCCACATAGCCGACCCGCCGATGCCCTTTCAGGTCCTCGACGGTTTCCGGCGTGCCGTTCTCCGTGAGGTAGTCGCGCGAGGCATAGAGCCCGAGCGTATAGTCCGTCAGCTTCGAGGAAACGAGCCGTCCCTGTTCCGGCCGCTCCAGGGTGATCGCGATATCCGCCTCGCGCTGCGAGAGCGAGAAGGAGCGCGGCACCGGCACGAGCTGGATTTTCAGCTCCGGATGCCGCGCCGTCAGCCGGCCGAGGCGGGGCGCGAGGAAGGAGACGCCGAAACCGTCCGGCGCGCCGATGCGTACGGTGCCGGCGACCGCGGTGTCGATGCGGCCGATGCTCGCCTGCACGGCCAGCATTTCCGTCTCCATCCGCTCGGCGGCGCTGAGGAATGCCTCGCCCTCCGCGGTGAGGTCGCAGCCGTTCGTGCGGCGGATCAGGAGGCGTGTCTTCAGCGCCTCTTCCAGGGCACTGACGCGGCGGCTCAGCGTCGCGTGGTTGACGCCGAGGCGGCGGGAGGCGGCGAGCAGCTGCCCGGTGCGGGCAACCGCCAGGAACATGCGCGCATCATCCCAGTTCATCGTGGCCTCCGGCTTTAATTTTTGCACAACGGTTCCTTATCCGAGGTGATTGAGTTGTGCAAATTGAAGTGCGATGATCCGTTCACAACAAAGGAGGAACTTCCCATGCGTGAGATCGGACACTTCATCAACGGCAAGCAGGTTCCCGGCACCGGCGGCCGCACGGCGGACGTCTACAACCCGGCGACGGGCGAGGTGCAGGCCAAGGTCGCGCTTGCGAGCGAGGCGGACCTGCAGGCCGCGGTCGACGCCGCCAAGGCCGCGCAGCCGAAGTGGGCCGCCACCAACCCGCAGCGCCGCGCCCGCGTCTTCATGAAGTTCGTCGACCTTTTGAACCGGAACATGGACGAGCTGGCCGTGATGATCTCCAAGGAGCACGGCAAGACGGTGGAAGACTCCAAGGGCGACGTCATCCGCGGTCTGGAAGTCTGCGAATTCGTCATCGGCATCCCGCATCTTTCCAAGAGCGAGTTCACCGAAGGCGCCGGCCCCGGCATCGACATGTACTCGATCCGCCAGCCGGTCGGCATCGGCGCCGGCATAACGCCGTTCAACTTCCCGGGCATGATCCCGATGTGGATGTTCGCTCCGGCGATCGCCTGCGGCAACGCGTTCATCCTCAAGCCTTCCGAGCGCGATCCGTCCCTGCCGATCCGTCTTGCCGAGCTGATGATCGAGGCCGGCCTGCCGGCGGGCATCCTCAACGTCGTCAACGGTGACAAGGCCGCCGTCGACGGCATCCTGGCGCATCCGGATATCGCCGCCGTCTCCTTCGTCGGCTCCACCCCGATCGCCCGCTATGTCTATGGCACGGCGGCTGCGAACGGCAAGCGCGCCCAGTGCTTCGGCGGCGCCAAGAACCACATGATCATCATGCCCGACGCCGACCTCGACCAGGCCGCCAACGCCCTGATGGGCGCCGGCTACGGTTCTGCCGGCGAGCGCTGCATGGCGATCTCGGTTGCCGTTCCGGTCGGCGAGGAAACCGCCAACCGCCTGATCGACAAGCTGACGCCGATGGTGGAAAGCCTGCGCATCGGCCCCTATACGGACGAGAAGGCCGACATGGGACCGCTCGTCACCAAGGAAGCCCAGGCGCGCGTCAGGAGCCTCATCGACAAGGGCGTCGAGGAAGGCGCCAAGCTCGTCGTCGACGGTCGCAACTTCAAGCTCCAGGGCTATGAGGACGGCTTCTTCGTCGGCGGCTGCCTGTTCGACAACGTCACGCCGGACATGGAAATCTACAAGACCGAGATCTTCGGCCCCGTCCTTTCGGTCGTCCGCGCCAGGAACTACGAGGAAGCCCTCGACCTGCCGATGAGGCACGAATACGGCAACGGCGTTGCGATCTACACCCGCGACGGCGACGCTGCCCGCGACTTCGCCAGCCGCATCAACATCGGCATGGTCGGCGTCAACGTGCCGATCCCGGTTCCGCTCGCCTATCACTCCTTCGGCGGCTGGAAGTCCTCTGCTTTCGGAGACCTCAACCAGCACGGCACGGACTCCATCAAGTTCTGGACCCGGACCAAGACCGTGACGAGCCGCTGGCCCTCCGGCATCAAGGACGGTGCCGAGTTCATCATGCCGACCATGAAATGATCCTCCCGGATCGCCCATGAAAGAGGCTCCCTGCGGGGAGCCTCTTTTTGCATTGCCACTTTTTTGTGCTTTGCGAAGAATAGCCGCGCAGGCCGGCCCGTTATCCCCCTGTTCTATGCATCGAAGGGGGCAAACATGTCTTTGGCAGGATCGCCGCATTCCGCGGGACAGGCGGGCGGCTTTCACCGCATTACCTTTACCGGCAAGGCGTCGGAATATTTCGGCATCTGGATCGTCAACGTGCTGCTGACGATCATCACGCTCGGCATCTATTCCGCCTGGGCGAAGGTCCGGCGCAATCGCTACTTCTACGGCAATACCGTTCTGCTCGGCCGATCGTTCGAATATCACGCGAAGGGCCTGCAGATCCTCATCGGCCGCCTGATCGTTCTTGGCGCCTTCATCGCGCTCAACGTGATCGCGACGCTGGTGCCGGTGCTCGTGTTGCTGCCGACCATCGTCGTGCTGATCGCGCTGCCATGGCTCGTCGCCAAGGGCCTGCGTTTCAGCGCGCGTGTGACGAGCTACCGGAACGTTCGCTTCGATTTCGTCGGCGGCGCCGGCGGCGCGTTCAAGGCCTTTATCCTCGGCAGCCTGCTCGCCGTCATCACGCTCGGCATCCTGACGCCGCTCGCCAGCCGCTGGGTCGCGCGCTACGTCGGCTCGAACCTGCGCTACGGCGGCAAGGCCTTCGATACGGATCCCGGGCTCGGCCCGCTCTATAAGGCATGGCTGCTGTCGGCCGCGATCATTGTCGCCGGGTTGCTCGTCGTCGGCGCGGTGGTCGCCGTCAACTTCGATACGATCGCGGCGATGATGGACCCTGCGGCAGGCCAGGGGACCTTCTCCGTATGGCACCTGGTCATCCTCTTCGCCTATGTCGGAATCTTCGTTCTTTTCGGCGTGGCGGGCCTGTTCTATCGTGCGGCGGTACGGAACATCACCTGGTCGGCGACGACCTTCGACGGCCAGCATCGGCTGCTGAGCGACGTTTCGCTCACGCGCTACGCGTGGATCGCCATCTCCAACGTCGTCGTGACGCTGCTGACCTTCGGCCTGATGCGGCCCTGGGCGGCGGTCCGCATGGCACGCTATACGTGGGAGCATACAGGCATTACCTTTACCGGCGACGTCGGCGAGCTGTTCAGCAAGATCGAGGAACAGGGCTCTGCCGTCGGCTCCGAGTTCATGGACTTTGAAGGTTTTGACTTTGGCTTCTGACAATGCCGCAATCGCCGGCGGGGAATGGCACCCCGCCGGCTCCAGCCGATCGGTGGAGGCCCGGCTCGTCGAGCGGGCCGGCGAAATCGCGGCCGTACCGGTCGGGGATGACAAGCCGCTTGCCGGCGCAGGGCTCTCCTGGGTGGAGATTTCCGGCCGCGTCGGCTCCATTCCCCGCCGGGTGATCTTTCCCGACGGTTCCATCTTCGAGACCTGGGACAATGACGGCATCGACCGCTATCTCGCCACGCGGGGCAAGGGCGGCGCCGGCTTCGTGCACTGGCTGGAACAGTTCCGCCTGCGCCTCATCGTCATCGTGCTGCTGGCCTTTGCGCTGGGCGGCGCGGTTTACCGCTGGGGCGTGCCGGCGCTCGTCGAGGTCGCGATCTGGACCACGCCGCCGATCGTGCCGCAGCTGATGGCGCAGGGCACGCTGGAGGCGCTCGACAAGACGACCTTTTCGCCGACCAAGCTGCCGGACGACCGCCGCAAGGAGATCGCCGACGGCTTCGCGCGCATCGCTGCGCAGTCGCCGCGCGGCGCCGGCGCCTACAACCTCAACTTCCGCGATGGAGGCGTGATCGGGCCGAATGCCTTCGCGCTGCCGGACGGCACGCTCGTCGTCACCGATCAGCTCGTCGAGATGGCGGGCACCGACATGGAGATGATCGTCGGCGTGCTGGCGCACGAGATCGGCCATGTCGAACTGGAACACAGCCTCCGGCAGTTCTATCGCGCCGCCGGCATGACCGGCCTCATCATGCTGATCGCCGGCGACGTCGGCTCGGCCGCCGAGGACGTGCTGGTGCAGGGCGGCGGCCTTCTGGCGCTCTCCTATTCGCGCTCGGCGGAGGCGGAGGCCGACCGGCGTTCGGTCGAGCTGATGGCCAAGGCGGGCTACGACCCGACGGCGATCGCCCGCTTCTTCGCGCTCCTGGAAGACAAGCTCGGCGACAAGTCGGGCACCACTATCCTCTCCACCCATCCGGGCACGCCGGAGCGCAAGAAGGACATCATCGACTACGCCCGGATCATCTCCGGCCAGTCCGACCCCGACCTGCAATAACGAAAACGGCGGCCGATGGCCGCCGTTCTGCTCTGAGGCGAAGCTCGCCTTACTGCGACGGGCCGTCGTTGTAGCCGACCTTGTCGACCAGTTCGGAGGCCTTCTTGCGGTTCGCCGCGATGTCGACGAGCGGCAGCGGGTCGGGCTTCAGCGTGCCGAAGGACTTCACGATCTCGGAAGGTTCCGCACCCGGCAGGACCGGATATTCGAACACCTGCTCGGCATAGATCTTCTGCGCGGTGCCGGCGGAGAGGAATTCCATCAGCTTCAACGCATTTTCCTTGTTCGGTGCATTCTTGGCGAGCGCCATGCCGGAGACGTTGACATGCGTGCCGCGGTCGTTCGCGTTCGGGAAGAGGACCTTGATGGCGGCAGCCCAGTCCTTCTGCTCCGGCTCCTTCTCGTTGGTGATCATGAGGCCGACATAATAGGAGTTGCCGAGCGCCAGGTCGCATTCGCCGGCGAGGATCGCCTTGGCCTGGTCGCGGTCTCCGCCGTCCGGCTTGCGGGCAAGGTTGTTCTTCAGGCCCGTCAGCCATTCTTCCGCCTTGGCTTCGCCGTGCTGGGCGATCATCGAGGCGATCAGGCCGATATTGTAGGAGTGCTGGCCGTCACGGGTGCAGATCTTGCCTTTCCACTTGGGGTCGGCGAGTTCCTCGTAGGTGATCTCGTTCTGGGCGACGCGCTCCTTGGAGGCGTAGACGACGCGTGCGCGGGTGGTGAGGCCGAACCAGTTGCCGTCCGGATCGCGGTACTGGGCCGGAATGTCCTTGTTGATGACGTCGCTCTGGACCGGCTGCGTGACGCCGCCGTCCTTGGCTTCCGTCAGGCGCGCGATGTCGACCGTCAGGATGACGTCGGCCGGCGAATTCGCGCCCTCGGCCTGAATGCGCTCGACAAGGCCCTTGTCGAGGAAGAGCACGTTGGCGGTGATGCCCGTTTCCTTCTTGAACTCGTCGAGCAGCGGCTGGATGAGGTCCGGCTGACGATAGGAGTAGATGTTGACTTCACCCTCTGCGTAAGCGGGTAGCGCGAGCGCCAGGCCGGCGGTCGAAAGGGCAAGGGCGGCAAGCGAAGTCTTCGGCAGTTGCATCGGTTCCTCCTATCGGATTTATTCTTGACTGCTAAAGTTGTGTTTACCGGCTTGCCCCCGGCAGTCAACCGTGTCACCACTGGCATAACATGAATGTGATTTTCCGCTTTTTTGGAATTGTTCCAAACTGCGATCCGTCCTATATGTCGTAAGACCTGAAAAACCGGATTCGGAGTTCCCGATGCGACTGACGAAACAAACCAACTATGCCGTGCGCATGTTGATGTACTGCGCGGCCAATGGTGAAAAGCTCAGCCGCATCCCGGAGATCGCCAGGGCTTACGGGGTGTCGGAGCTGTTCCTGTTCAAGATCCTCCAGCCGCTGACCAGGGCGGGTCTCGTGGAGACCGTGCGCGGCCGCAACGGCGGCGTGCGCCTGCCCAAGCCCGCGTCGCAGATCACGCTGTTCGACGTTGTCCGGGTGACGGAGGATTCCTTCGCCATGGCGGAATGTTTCGAGGCGGGCGAGATCGAATGCCCGCTCGTTGACAGCTGCGGCCTGAACTCCGCGCTGCGCAAGGCGCTGAACGCCTTCTTCGAGGTACTCCAGCAATATACGATCGACGACCTCGTCAAGGCGCGTCCGCAGATCGGCATGCTGCTCGGTCTCGAGAACGCGCCGGTCGCCCAGCAGCCGGCGGCCTGACGCTGCTCCTGCCTATATTCCGGCGCCGGCCCCGGCGTCGCGCTTCACATATTCCTGCAGGATGAATTCGATGGCCGTCGGATCGAGTTCCGCCTTGTCGATCCGGAAGTCGACGCCGTAATCTTCGATCTTCTGGAAATAGGCGTCGCTGATCGATGACGAGATGACGCCGACCGGGCCGATATAGCCGGCGCGGCGCAACTCCGGCACGGTCTCGCGGAAATCCGCCTGCGGCTGGAGCCGGTTGTCCATCAGGATCATGTCGAGCCCCACGCCGGACGAGCGGATGAAATCGAGCGCGCCCTCCACCGTCTCCACATAGTGCAGCGTGATCGCATAGCTCGTCACCTTGCGCATCAGCGCACTGAGAATGACGTTTTCCGCGGGATCGTCATCGACGAGCAGGATGTGCACTTGTGCTGTCATGATGGTAGGTGAACCTATTGCATCCGGGAAGCGGCGGGCCTCGAAAAGCCGCGGCTACTCTCATCCAGGCTGCGAATATTAACAAGTCCCTAACTCTGCTATCCGTAACGTTGCGGACCGGTTCGCGATGCTACTGGATGATCTGTTCGCGGATCGCCTTGGCGACCATCTGCGTGCGGTTGACCACGTCGAGCTTCTTCAGGATCGTCGCCGTGTGCGAGTTCACCGTATGCTCGGAGACGGAGACGATGAGCGCGATCTCGCTCGCCGTCTTGCCGTAGGAGATCCAGCGCAGGATTTCCGTTTCCCGTGGCGTCAGGCCCATGCCCGCCTTGTTGGCGAGAACCTGCCGGTGGAAATAGTCGAAGGCGCAGCTCGCCTCGTAGCAGATCTCGAAATGCTCGTTGCGGCCGATGTCGTCGCCGTCGCCGAGGAAGAGCACGACGTAGCGCGTGCCGGTGACCGAATGGACCGGAACCGACAGCGCCATGTCGAACCCGATCTGGTCGAGGAAGTCGGCTCCCTCGGCAGAGCCGTTCTCCGCCATGTCCGCGCTGCGCCAGACCGCCGGGATCGTGGACTTGTAGAAGCTCTTGAAGAGCGCGGAGTCGTTGAGGCGATGGCGCTTGTCGTATGTCTCGGCAAGGCCGGCCGGAAGATCGTGTAGCATCAGGCGGTTGGCGAGCAGGCTGTTCTCGTGCTCGTTCGTCAGCTGGAGCACGCCGAAGTGCTCGAAGCCGTGGCGCAATGCCATCGTGTGGAAGATACGAAAGAAGTCGACGCGATTGAGAGCCTTCTCCAGATCGCCTTCGAAATCGTACCTCCTGAATTGCTTGCTCAATACGGGCACGTGGCCTCCACCCCCAGATTCCACGCGACACAATCTAGCGCCGCAATCCCCGGCGGCAAAGGGTTTTGCTGGACAATTTCGCGCCGGCGCGGCGTTTTCTCGCCACGCGGCACGCTAACCGGCTGGTGCGGAAGGGGAAAATGAAAGAGGGCTTGCCCCTTTCCTTCGTCGTTCCCTCATGGCACGGCCGCCGTGCCGCAGATGAGGATTGACGATCGCGGCCGGGCTGATTCGCAATGGCTTTTGGAGCGGTTACTAATGCTGTGGAGATTAATGTTCCGGGGATTTTTCCGTTTGGACAAATTTGTCCGCGGACTTATTGCAATCCTGCGGCAAATGTCGTTCCATCCGCGCACGGCCGGGGCTGGATGTGCGCCCGTGCCCGCAACAAGAGAACAAAAAAGCAAACCTGGGAAGCTCACTATGAAAAAGCTGACTACTCTCTTCGCAGCGACGGCGCTTGCCTCGCTGATGGCGTCCGCAGCCTGGTCGAAGACGTTCGTCTACTGCTCGGAAGCGTCGCCGGAAGGCTTCGACCCCGGCCTCTACACGGGCGGTCAGACCTTCGACGCGGCAGCGCACACGGTCTATAACCGTCTGGTGGAGTTCAAGCGCGGCACGACGGAAATCGAGCCTGCCCTTGCCGAGAGCTGGGACATTTCGGCGGACGGCAAGGAATATACCTTCAAGCTTCGCAAGGGCGTGAAGTTCCAGACGACCGAATACTTCACGCCGACGCGTGAGCTGAACGCCGACGACGTGATCTTCTCTTTCGAGCGCCAGTACAAGCAGGACAACCCGTGGAACAAGTACGTCCCGGGTGCATCCTGGGAATACTTCTCCGGCATGGGCCTGCCGGATGTCATCGACAAGATCGAGAAGATCGACGACCTGACGGTCAAGATCACGCTGAAGCGTCCGGAAGCGCCGCTGCTGGCGAACCTCGGCATGCCCTTCATCTCGATCGTGTCGAAGGAATACGCCGACAAGCTTCAGGCTGACGGCAAGATGGAGCTGATGAATCAGCAGCCGCTCGGCACCGGTCCCTTCACCTTCGTCGCCTACCAGCCGGACGCGGCGATCCGCTACAAGGCCAACCCGGACTATTGGGGCGGCAAGCAGGCGATCGACGACCTCGTCTTCGCGATCACCCCGGATGCCGCGGTTCGCGCCCAGAAGCTGAAGGCCGGCGAATGCCACCTGATGTCCTATCCGAACGCCGCCGACGTCGCCGAGCTGAAGACCGATCCGAACCTCGCCGTCTCCGAGCAGGCCGGCCTCAACGTCGCCTACCTTGCGTACAACACGCTCGTTCCGCCGTTCGACAAGGTCGAGGTCCGCAAGGCCCTCAACATGGCGATCAACCGGCAGGCCATCGTCGACGCGGTCTTCCAGGGCGCGGCAACCGTCGCCAAGAACCCGATCCCGCCGACCATGTGGTCGTACAACGATGCCGTCGAGGACGACAAGTACGATCCGGAAGCGGCCAAGAAGTTGCTCGAGGAAGCCGGCGCCGCCGGTCTCAAGATGAAGATCTGGGCCATGCCCGTCGCGCGTCCGTACATGCTGAACGCCCGCCGTGCCGCGGAGCTGATGCAGGCCGACCTTGCCAAGGTCGGCGTCGAAGTCGAGATCGTCTCCTACGAATGGGCCGAATACCTGAAGCTCTCCTCCGACAAGGACCGCGACGGCGCGGTCATCCTCGGCTGGACGGGCGACAACGGCGACCCGGACAACTTCCTCGACACCCTGCTCGGCTGCGATGCCGTCGGCGGCAACAACCGCGCGCAGTGGTGCAACAAGGAATTCGACGACCTCGTCACGAAGGCGAAGGAAACCTCCGACGTTGCAGAGCGCACGAAGCTCTATGAAGAGGCGCAGGTCGTCTTCAAGCGCGAGGCTCCCTGGAACACGATCGACCACTCGCTCGCCGTCGTTCCGATGAGCAAGAAGGTCTCGGGCTTCGTCCAGTCCCCGCTCGGCGACTTCGTCTTCGAGGGCGTGGACATCGCCGAGTAATATCGGTTAATACGACAAAGGCACGCCGCTAAGAGCGTGTTATGGCCGGCGGCTCGAAGACATTCGGGCCGCCGGTTTTTCAAGAAGAAGGGATTTGGCTCCCATGTTGCGCTTTATCTTCGGGCGGCTTGCCGTCCTGATACCCACGTTCATCGGGGTATCGCTCATCGCGTTCTCCTTCATCCGTTTGCTGCCGGGCGATCCGGTCATGCTGATGTCGGGCGAGCGCGTGATGTCGCCGGAACGGCACGCCGAGCTCATGCACCAGCTCGGCCTCGACCGGCCGATGTACATCCAGTACTTCGATTATCTGACCGGCCTGCTGACGGGCGACTTCGGCTCGTCGATCGTCACCAAGCGGCCGGTGCTCGACGACTTCCTGAACCTCTTTCCCGCCACGCTGGAACTGTCGCTCTGTGCCATCCTGCTTGCCGTCATCCTCGGCATTCCGGCCGGCGTGCTCGCCGCGGTGAAACGGGGAACCTGGCTCGACCAGTCGATCATGGGCGTCGCCCTCGTCGGTTATTCGATGCCGATCTTCTGGTGGGGTCTGCTGCTCATCATCTTCTTCTCCGGCTATCTCGGCTGGACGCCGGTCTCGGGACGCATCTCGCTGATGTACTTCTTCCCGCAGGTCACCGGTTTCATGCTGATCGACAGCCTGATCTCGGGGCAGGCGGGTGCCTTCAAGTCGGCGGCGACCTACCTGATCCTGCCGACCGTGGTGCTCGCGACGATCCCGCTTGCGGTCATCGCGCGCCAGACCCGTTCGGCCATGCTCGAGGTCCTGGGCGAGGACTATGTCCGCACCGCCCGCGCCAAGGGCCTCTCGTCCTTCCGCGTCATCGGCATCCATGCGCTGCGCAACGCGATGATCCCCGTCATCACCACGATCGGCCTTCAGGTCGGCGTGCTGCTGGCGGGCGCCATCCTCACCGAGACGATCTTCTCCTGGCCGGGCATCGGCAAGTGGATGGTCGACAGCGTCTTCAAGCGCGACTATGCCGTGGTGCAGGGCGGGCTGATGCTGATCGCCGCCGTCATCATGATCGTCAACCTCGTGGTCGACCTGCTCTACGGCTGGGTCAACCCGCGCATCCGGCACTAGGAGGCGGTCCATGAGTGCTATTCAGAACGCGGCCGAAACGAAGACGGGCGGTGCGCCGCCCTCCGGCCTTTCCGAATTCTGGTTCTATTTCTCGCGCAACAAGGGCGCGGTCATCGGCCTCGCCGTCTTCCTGGTGATCCTGGTCCTGGCGGTCTTTGCGCCCGTCTTCGCGCCGCACAGCCCGAGCATCCAGAACCGCGAACTCCTTCTCCTGCCGCCCGTCTTCCAGGAGGGCGGAACCTGGGGCCATATCCTCGGCACGGATGCCGTCGGCCGCGACATCCTCTCGCGCCTCATCTACGGCGCGCGCTTCTCGCTCTTCATCGGCCTCGTCGTCGTGACGCTGTCGGTGATCTCGGGCGTGCTCATCGGTCTCGTCGCCGGCTATTTCCGTGGCCGTGTCGATACTTTCATCATGCGCATCATGGATATCATCCTGGCCTTCCCTTCGCTGCTGCTCGCCCTCGTGCTGGTGGCGGTCCTGGGGCCGGGCCTGCTCAACGCCATGATCGCCATCTCGCTCGTCAACCAGCCGCACTTCGTGCGCCTGACGCGTGCGGCGGTGATGACGGAAAAGTCGAAGGATTATGTCGTCGGATCCAAGGTGGCCGGTGCGGGCACGCTGCGGCTCATGTTCCTGACGATCCTGCCGAACTGCCTTGCGCCGCTCATCGTCCAGGCGACGCTCGCCTTCTCGGCGGCGATCCTCGATGCGGCCGCCCTCGGCTTCCTCGGCATGGGCGCCCAGCCGCCGACGCCGGAATGGGGCACGATGCTCGCCGAGGCGCGCGAATTCATCCAGCGCGCCTGGTGGGTCGTCACCTTCCCCGGCCTTGCCATCCTCATCACCGTGCTTGCCATCAACCTCATGGGTGACGGCCTGCGCGACGCCCTCGATCCCAAGCTGAAGAGGTCGTGATGTCGCTTCTCGAAATCAAAAACCTCACCGTCGAATTCCAGACGGCCTCCGGTCCCTTCCGCGCCGTGGACGGCGTTTCGCTCAAGGTCGACGAGGGCGAAGTCCTCGCCATCGTCGGCGAGTCGGGCTCCGGCAAGTCCGTCGCCATGCTCGCCGCCATGGGGCTTCTGCCCTGGACGGCGAAGGTGACGGCGGACGTGCTCACCTTCAACGGTCGCGACATGCAGGCCATGTCCGACGGCGAGCGGCGCAAGATCATCGGCAAGGACATCGCCATGATCTTCCAGGAGCCGATCGCCAGCCTGAACCCGTGCTTCACGGTGGGCTACCAGATCGAGGAAGTGCTGCGCATCCACACCGATCTTTCCCGCAGGGCACGCCGCACCCGGGCGATCGAACTCTTCCAGTCGGTCGGCATTCCGAACCCGGAGGAGCGCCTCGGCCACTATCCGCACCAGATGTCGGGCGGCCAGTGCCAGCGCGTGATGATCGCGACAGCGCTCGCCTGCAACCCGAAGCTCCTCATCGCCGACGAGCCGACGACCGCGCTCGACGTGACGATCCAGAAGCAGATCCTCGATCTCCTGATGAAGCTCCAGGCCGAACACGGCATGGGCCTCATCATGATCACCCACGACATGGGCGTCGTCGCCGAGACCGCCGACCGCGTCATCGTGCAGTACAAGGGCCGCAAGATCGAGGAGGCCGACGTGCTGTCGCTGTTCTCGGCGCCGAAGAGCGTCTACACGAAGGCGCTGCTCTCGGCCCTGCCGGAAAACGCCACCGGCGGCCGCCTGCCGACGATCACGGAAAAACTGACGGACGCCGAGATTTTCGAGGGAGCCGCCCGATGACCCCCGTACTCGAAGCGCGCGACTTGAAGCGCGACTACCATATCCCCGGCAGCCTGTTCAAACCGGCCAAGACCGTTCGCGCCGTCAAGGGCGTCAGCTTCAAGGTCGAGGAGGGCAAGACGCTCGCCATCGTCGGCGAAAGCGGCTGCGGCAAGTCCACCCTGGCCCGCATGGTCACGATGATCGACCCGATCACCGAGGGCGAAATGCTGATCGACGGCCGCAAGATCGACATCGCCCACGAGCCGCTTACCTCCGAGATGCGCAGCAAGGTGCAGATCGTCTTCCAGAACCCCTACGGCTCGCTCAACCCGCGCAAGAAGATCGGCGACATCCTGACCGAGCCGCTGGTCATCAACACCAAGATCCCGGCAGGCGAACGGCGTGACCGCGCCATGGCCATGCTGAAGAAGGTGGGGCTGGAGGAGAAGCATTACGGGCGCTACCCGCACATGTTCTCCGGCGGCCAGCGCCAGCGCGTGGCGATCGCCCGCGCGCTGATGCTGAACCCGCGCCTTCTCGTGCTCGACGAGCCGGTTTCGGCGCTGGATCTTTCGGTTCAGGCCCAGGTGCTCAACCTGCTGGCCGACCTGCAGGACGAATTCCACCTGACCTACGTGTTCATCAGCCACGACCTTTCGGTCGTGCGCCACATCGCCGATGACGTGATGGTGATGTATTTCGGCGAGGCGGTGGAATACGGCAGCCGCGATCAGGTTTTCGAGGCCCCGCAGCACAGCTATACGAAGACCCTCTTCGCCGCGACGCCCCGCGTGGACGTCGACGCCATCCGCGCCCGCATCGAACGGCGCAAGCGGGCGGCCTGATAGGACGCGGTTCATGACCGGCGCGCGGGCGATCGTCGTCATGGGCGTTTCCGGCTGCGGCAAGACCTCGGTCGCCGAGGGCCTTGCCGCGGCTCTTCCCGCCGCCTTCATCGAAGGCGACAGCCTGCATCCGGCCGCCAATGTCGAGAAGATGTCCCGCGGCATCCCGCTGACCGACGCGGACCGCTGGCCCTGGCTCGACACGATCGGCCGGGCGCTTGCCGACCGGCTTGCCGAGGGCAGGAGCGTCGTCGTCTCCTGCTCGGCCTTGAAGAAGGCCTATCGCGACCGCCTGCGCCATGCTGCCGGCGGTTCGCTCGCCTTCGTCTTCCTGAAGGGGAGCCGTGAGCTGCTGATGACCCGCATGGCCGCGCGCAAGGGCCACTTCATGCCCGTCAGCCTGCTCGACAGCCAGCTCGCGACGCTGGAGGACCCGTCCGGCGAACCGGGCGTGGTGACGGTCGACATCGACGCGCCGGTCGAAAGGATCGTCGCGGCCGCTCTTGCCGCGTTGGAAGGCTGAAACGAAAAGGCCCGCGCGAGCGGGCCTTCGGTCTGCGTGCCTTGCCTGCCTCAGGCCGACTTTGCGAGCCGCGCCTGCTCGTCGAAGAACAGGGCCTGGCTGATCAGCGCCTTCACCATGTCGGGATTGAACGGCTTGGTGACGAGGAAGGCCGGCTCCGGCTTTTCGCCGGTCAGCAGCCGCTCCGGGAAGGCGGTGATGAAGATCACCGGGATCGTGCTGTTCTTCAGGATGTCGTTCACCGCATCGATGCCCGAGCTGCCGTCGGCAAGCTGGATATCGGCCAGCACCATGCGCGGCGAGGTGCGGTGATAGAGCTCGACCGCTTCGGCATGGGTGCGCGCGATGCCGGTCACGGTGTGGCCGAGGCCCTTGACCATGTCCTCGATGTCCATGGCGATCAGCGGCTCGTCCTCGATGATCATGATGTCGGTTGCGACCTGGCGCGAGATATCGCGCGAAGCCTCGTCGAGCAGCTCGGTGAAACGCTCTTCCGAAATGTCGAGAATGTCCGCGCCCTCGGCGATGTCGAAGCCTTCGACGGCCACGAGCAGGAAGGCCTTGCGCTCTGCCGGCGGCAGGTTGGCAAGGTTTGCGGCCGCCTGCCGTTCCCAGCCGAAGGGCGAGGTGTTCTCCGGAAGCGTGACGTCCAGATTTTCGAAGAGCGTGCAATAGAGCCGGTAGAGCGCGTTGCGGTCGCTGCGCCCCTCCGGATAGAGCGAGATATCGGCAACGAGCGCTTCGAGCATGGCGGCGACATAGGCGTCACCGGATGTCTGCGAACCCGTCACGGCACGGGAAAACCGCCTCAGATAGGCGAGATGCGGTGCGATACGGGTGGAAAGTGACATTTCGTTCTCCCTGAATATGTTCCGTATCGGAACCGTTTCCGCTAGAGTTCACCATGCGGAAACCTATTGGTAGCATTCTAAGTCTGACTTGCTATTGGGATTCTTGGGCAAAAGGAAGATAGCGGGCGGCACGCGATGGAAACAAGACCATGATCCAGCCCAGTAAAGACGGGAAGCGCAGCAGCGGCAACGCCCCCGCCAAGGCCGCCTTCGACCCGAATGGTCCGATCGGCCGCAAACTCAAATCCTTCTACGACGTTATCGAGACCGAGCCGGTGCCCGACCGCCTGCTGGATCTTCTGGAAAAGCTCGACGAGGCCGAGCGCAGGGCCAAGAGCGGTTCCTGAACGCATCCTTCTTCCCGGTTCAAGACATCAAGAAACGGGCCCGGAGGCCCGTTTTCGTTGAGCAGGCATGGGCCGGTTAGCGGCAACGAGCCTCGTAGCGGCGGCCGTAGCGGTCGCGATAGATGCAGTATCCGCTGCGGTCGGAGCGGGCAATGAGATAACCGGCGGCTCCGCCGACCGCTGCGCCGACGAGCGCTCCGCCTGCGCGGCCCGTTACGGCGCCGCCGATGATGGCGCCCGAGGCTGCACCGATCGCCGTGCCGCGTTCAGTCTGCGTGCAGGCCGAGAGCGTCACCGTGGAGGCGACGAGGCAAAGCGCGATGATGGTATTCTTCATGGTTCCGGCTCCAGGGCTTAGTGGCGGGATCAGATGCGTCCCATGAGGACGAGGATGAGAAGGATGAGGACGATCAGGCCGAGACCGCCGGAAGGGCCATAGCCCCAACCGCGGCTATATCCCCAGTTCGGCAAGGCACCAATCAGAAGAAGAATGAGAATAATAAGAAGAATGGTGCCGAGCATCTGCGCTTCCTTTCATGTCCGGTCGCTACTGAGCGATGCGCCGACAACGGACGACGGGCGATTTTGTTCCCGAAAATGTGAGCGCCCCATCATCGACGCATTCGGGAACTTTCTTGCGTGCCGCTCCGTTGCTTTGCCGATCCGACAGGTGATGGAGAGTGAAATGGAACACATCGCCGCTATAATGCTTCTGGTCGGCTGCGATCCCGGCAGCCTTGCCTGCAAGGAACTGCAAGCGCCGCAGGTGGCGTTTGAAACCATGGAGGAATGCGTCGGCGCGTTGCCGTCCGCCCTCGGCGGCGCGGGCGTCAGCAAGCGTGTCGTGCATGGCCGCTGTGCTGCGATCGACCCCGCCTGGGTGGAGGAGGACGTCGAGATCAGCTGGCGCATGAGCCGCGAAGGCGGCCTGGAGGTCGATGTCCGCCAGGTGGCTCCGCCGGAGGAGGGCGTCGTCGTTGCCGAAAATGCCCATCCGGTTCACGCAAGGATGCATTGAGGGTCGCCCGGAACTTTTCAGGCACCCGACGATTCCCCTTTCGTCAACGCTATCGCGTTCAACGGAACAGAAAGGACAGCGACATGAACTGGGACATCATCGAAGGCAAATGGAACGAATACAAGGGCAAGGCCCAGGCCCAGTGGGGTAAGCTCACCGATGACGACCTCGACGTCATCAAGGGACGCCGTGTTGAGCTTTCGGGCAAGATCCAGCAGCGTTACGGCCTCGCGAAGGAGGAGGCCGAGCGGCAGATCGACGACTGGGCGCGCCGTCACTGACGACGGTCGCGACCCGTCGGTCACCGCTCATGCCGCCGCAGCCGGAAGGCCGCGGCGGCATCGCTGTATAGAAGAGAGCCTGTCACAAACCGGTTTTATTCTGCTGAACCCAAGGGAACCTTTTCCGCCAGCTGCCGTTTTCCTTGCGATACAAGGAAGGAGTTCGAAAATGCTCTATTATGCCGTAGTCTTTCTCGTAATTGCACTTGTCGCCGGCCTGCTCGGCTTCGGCGGTATTGCGGGTGCATCCGCCGGTATCGCGCAGATCCTGTTCTTCGTCTTCCTGGCCCTTCTGGTCCTGTCGCTGATCGCGGGCCTTTTCCGAAGGGCCTGAGGACGAGACTTTCCGCAGAGGGCGGCGTTTGTGGACGCCGCCCTTTTTGCGTCTGGCGGCTGCTCTTGCGGGGTTTTCGGGCATTGTTTATCAGCGTTGCCATCTGCCGAATCCCGTTGGAGCCTGATCGATGAAATCCCTCGAACTGCTGGTCGAACGCATCATCCTGTCGAGCCGCTGGATCCTCGTGGTCTTCTATCTCGGGCTCGTCGCGGCGCTTGCCGTCTATGCCGTCTCGTTCCTTTACAAGTTCGCCAAGGTGGCCACGAACGTCTTCGTCTTCGACGATGCGGAGATGATCCTCGCCATGCTCGGGCTCATCGATGCGGCGCTGGTCGCGAGCCTCATCCTCATGGTGATGATCGCCGGCTACGAAAACTTCGTCAGCCGTTTCGACGACACGGAAACGGATGTCTCCTTCCTCGGCAAGCTCGACGCCGGCAGCCTGAAGATCAAGGTCGCCTCGTCCATCGTTGCGATCTCGTCGATCCACCTGCTGCAGGTCTTCCTCAACGTCCAGCAATATACCGATGCCAAGCTGATGTGGCTGACCCTCATGCATCTGGCCTTCGTGGTCTCGGCCGTGCTGCTCGGCTTCCTCGAGCAGATCATGGGCAAGCTGAAGGGCTGACGCCGTGTCGAATGGGGCAGGGAAGGGGCGCCGCGGATATCCGCCGGCGCCTTTTCTTTGCGCGGAAGTCAAGCGAAAGGAGCGCTTCATCCCCGAAATTCGTCTTATGCACCGGCTGGTTCCGGGGCGTTGGGCCAGCAATTCGGCGTTCGGAGGCCGCTTTCGGCCGTCGGGACGGGATTTCCGGGGGCGAGAATGCCGAACCGGGGCGCCCCGGAGAGGGATTTCAGTGATTTAATTTTTAAAATCATAGGCTTATGAGTTTTTCCAAAAATCTTCATCCCCGCTGTTGACGCCTCAGAATGTTGGGCTTATAACGCGGCCATCGAACGAGAGCGGCTTCGCTTCTGGCGGCGGTTGCTTTTGCTCTGAGGTTTCCTGGAGAAGCGGGTGAGAATTGGGCCTGATTTGGTTCGGGTTTGTTTTGCTGCTTTGGGGGGCTTTGACGGGTTTGCCCGTCGGTTTTTTGACAATTGAAGAGAGAAGAAAGAGAAACGTGGTCGGCGGGGTCGCGGACGGGTTTATGCCTGTCCAGGAAAGAGACTTTGGCGGTCACGTTTATCAAGAGAAGTTACACTGGTTTTCGGGCCTTTCCTTGTGAAGGGCTTTGGAGAACAGGTGTGAAGTTCTCGTCGATTTCGAACGTGATTTGGCCAATGATTGAATTCTCAACATGAGAGTTTG
>NZ_JBJIEP010000029.1:0-65181 GCF_046557955.1 Shinella agrisoli
TCGCGAACCATGACGGTGCGCTCGGCATCGGAGATCGCCTGCATGGCGCGCACCCAGCGCTCGTCCTTGATGTCGTATTTCCTCAGATCGAGGATCTTCTGCCGGTCGAGCTTGCCCTTCTTGTCGACCTCGAATGCGCCGAGGACGAGCGTCTTCAACTCGGCCGTCGCCTCCGATGTGATCTCGCGCAGGTATTCGTCGATAAGGGCCTTGGCCATGTGGATTTCAGGGCCTAACTCCATGAATTTCCCGACCTTGAGCTCTACCCGCTGCAAGTCGTCGAATGTGCGGAGCGTGAAGTTCCCGCCTGGCCCGCCGATCGTCACGCGATATTCCTGCTCGAGAAGCGCGATGACGCCGTCGAGGTCCGCCCCGGTATGGCGGCGGAAGCGGGATACCTGCGCGGATAAGTCCAGGGCATAGGTCATGATCTTGCGCACGACCTCGTCAATGAGCTGATCCTTCGGCTTCACCAGGGACCAATCGATCCAGCGGCCCTCGGCGTCCTGGACGTGGGGACGGCCGTTGATCTCGACAATCCCGACCGGGGGCGAGAGCTCCTCGTACTGGTCAGCCGGAATGAGGCGGCCGCGAATGTCCTCGATGTACGTCTTGCCGTTGACCTCGAAGGTCGGCCGGGCGGGCTTCTGATCTGCGATGATGCAGGCTTCCATGTTCAAAGTCCTTTCAAAGCTGGTTTGAAGGGGCGGCACGGCGCCGCCCTGGTGAAGTCCGGATGTCGGGGAGATGGCGGCGATCATGCGCGGCCGCCTGGAAACTTGACGATGTTGCTGCCCGGCGCGTCGATGGCGTTGGCGAGCTCTTCGCGGGCCTCGCGCTCCTGGCGGGCGCGCATGTTCCACCGATGGCGCGAGACCTCGCACTCAAGCAGGACGGATGCATCGGCAAGGTGGCGCAGGCGCCGGGCGAGTTTTCCCACCTCGTCTCCGGACATCACCAGGCCCTCGTGGTCATGATCGCTGAGGCGCCGGGCGAGCGCCTTCAGCTCTTCGGAAAGATAGTCGCTCACGATGCGGTCTCCTCGGTTGCGATACGGCTGTGGGGGCACCCGTCACGGCAGGCGCGAAACATCGCTACGCGGTGCGACGAGGTCGCCGCGTAGGGCTTGGCCTGCCATTCCAGGCATTCCTTTTTCGAGAGCGGCCCGAGCATGGGGCAGGACACGGTTTCGCCGATCAAGGCCCACCGCACCGCCGCCTCGACGCGCTGTAGGTTGCCGAGATAGGTGTTGCCGAGGACGGCGCTGATCGTCGGCGCCGAGTAATCGACCTTCCTGGCGACGGCGCTCTGGCTGGATTTCGCGCAGGCCTCGGCCAGCACGAGCACCCAATCCGGGGCGCTGTCGCCCCAGGCGGCCCTGACCTTGGCGACATAGTCGATGACGGGACGAGCGGTCGGGATAGAGGTCATGGCGAAACCTCCTCGGCATCGACGCGCCCGAGGACGCAGCCCTTGTTCTCGTCGAAAACGAAAGTGCTCCGGTAGCGCCGCGGCGGTTTCGGCCCCGTGTTGCCCGAGCCCAGCAGCACATAGACCATGCGCCCCGTGCTTCCCTTGCCCGCCGGCAGCATCTTCAGGACGCCTGCGCGGTGCAGGACGCGGCAATAGCTGTAGGCGTTTTCGTAGCTGACCGCGCAATCGTCCGTCGACGCCTCGATCGCGAGGTCCGATACGGTGAAGCCGTTCCGGGCGCGGCGCATGACGTTCCACATGTTCTGCAGGCCAAGCCCCGCGGTGCTCGGGCCTCGCCCGTCCGTCCGCAGGACTGGCGTGTCCGTCTGGCGCTTCAGCAGGCGGTAAGGCCGGGCGCTGGAAGGTCCGTCTGCGGTGAGCCGTTCCAGAAAACCGCAGGAAACGAGCTTGGCGAGATCCTTGCTGACGCGGGTGCGATGCGCCGGGTCATAGCGGCCAATGACATCCCCGTAGCTGAACACATCGCTCTCACGCGTGAGATCGAGGATCAGGGACCAGAGGTAATCCATGCCATGGCGCACCGGCTTGGCGCCGGAAATGTTGAGCTGCAGCACTTTCCGCATCTCACTTCCTCCTCGGCGCGCGGCCGGTGAAGATCGGGCCGCTGTACTGCTCGCGGCCGATCTCGGATAGCTGGTGCGCCCGCGCGAACTGGCCTACCTCGGCAAGCGTCGTGACGACGCGGGAAGTGACGCCGTTCGTCTCTTTGACGATGTAGGAAAGCAGATCGTCATGGATGCGGAGCTGACGCTGGTAGATTGCGGCAAGCGCCTGGGCGTCCCCGAGATCGCAGGGATTGGCCATGCCGAAAGCCGTCACGCGGTTCTCGCACCGCTCGTAGGCCAGCAGCTTGTCCGGCAGGCGTTCCTCACCTACGAGGAGCACCGGAATGCGGGCGCCCTTGTAGATGTCGCGGATGTATTCGATGAACCCCTTGTCGACGAGCTTGTCCGCCTCGTCGACGATGAGAAGCCGGTTCGGGTCATCCTGGAGCAGCCGGAGGACTTGCCGCATCATGTCGGCGATCGAGCCCTTCGGCTTGTCGACGCCGAGCTCGGCGAGGATGCTCTCGACGAGCACCTTCTTCGTCCAGAAGTCGAAGACCTCGATATAGACGGCCTTGTGCTTGTTCTGAACGTACTGGCTGGCCTTGGATTTGCCATAGCCGGAAGGACCGTAAAAGAGGCCGAGCCCGTCGACGCCGGGCGGCCGGTCGATGATCTTCTGCGCGACGGCAAGGCATTCGGCCACGTTCTTCAGGGGCGCGACCGAGCCGCAGCCGGGATTGACAGGTTTCGTCATTGCATTCATCATTCAGTCCTCATTTCTTTTCTGACGTCCCGCCCGCTGATTGCCGCCAGCGGGCGTTTTCCTTTCAGGTACGCAGTCCCGGCGCCTGATCGCCGAAGTCTTCCCACATCACCCGCTGCGCCTTGTATTCCGCGCTCTCGCGGTAGGAGCCGAGCCAGATGAGCTCGTCTGCCTCGACCGGTTCGCCGGCCGCGTGCCGCCGCTCGATGTCGAGGGCGGTGCGGAAGCGTTGGGCCGGCGTCGGCTCGCTGCGGATGGGGGTCACGTTCTCGTACGGCCGCTGCGGCATCAGGTCGGCGAGCACGATCTCGCGCTGTGCGTCGCTGGCTGCGGACGGGGCGGTTCTCGGGCCGGTCCCGACATCGAGGGCGGCGGCGATCTGCGGCGTCTCGTGGCGCTCCTCGCGCCTCGGCAGCGGCACGACGTTGGGAACGTTGCGGGCGGCGACGGCGAGCGCGCGCTCGTGCAGCGCCGGCCCGCTGGTGATTTCCCGGATGCCCTTGCGGATCTCGGCGATCTTCTCGCGGATGATCTCCGCCTGCAGCTCCTTCTGCGCCCTGACCCATGTTTCCGGGTGGATGCCGGCGAGCTCGGCGCAGATGGCCTCGCCGAGATAGGTTCCGGCATCCAGCGAGAAGACATGGACGCGGCCCATGTCGTTCGGATCGCGGCGGACAAACACGTCGGTGCCCGGCAGGATCGAGGCGGCAAGGTAGTGGTTGTGGTCGATCCGGATGCCGAACTTGGTGACACGGCGGTGCCCGTCGTTGCCGGCGACCGGCATCAGGAGGACGTCGAGCGCGCGTTCGTCCACCATGCGAACCGGCGCGCTCGACGATGCGGCAACCTGGAATGGCGTGCGGCCGCCGAGACCGGCATGCGGTTCGTGCTCGTACATGGTGGTGGCCCACTGGTCGACGGCATCCTGCAGATCCGCGCCGGAGAGCGACACGCCGAAGGTCTCGGCCGTGTCCTGGCCGAGGCGCTCGGCGAAGCTCTTGCGGTCTTCGATCGCCTTGCGGTCGGCGACGGAGTGGCCGACATAACCGGGCAGCAGGACGGCAAACTTGTGCTGGAAGGTCTTGATCATCCGCTCGACATGCCCCTTCTGCTCGGGGCTGTAGGCGTCGGAGACGTCGGCCTCGATCGCGAGCGATGCGAAGAGGCGCTTGGTGTCGCGGGCGACGAAGTCGGAGCCGTTGTCCGTCTTGATCGTCGCAGGTACGCCCCAGGAGAGAATCGCCTTGCGGATGAGCAGGGCGACGGCCGAGGCGCGCGGCGTGCGCGAGACATACCAGATGGACCGGCGCGTCGCGATGTCGATGCAGCAATAGATGGCGTGCCGGCCATCGGTGCAGAGCGCGTCGACCGGCGAAGCGTCGATTTGCCAGAGCGTGTTCGGCTCCGTGATGTGGCGGAGCGTGCCGACGCCGGACAGCGCCATCGTCGAGCGGAACTTGTCCGGGTTCGTCAGCTTCGTGAGCTCAACGGCGTGGCTTGCCTTCAAAGCCTTCAGGAAATGCTGGAAGGTGCGAATCGGCGGCAGGTCGACCGTCCTTAGAGCGCCCTTTGAAACCACTTCGAGCGTGTCGCCGAAGGTGTATTGGCACTGCGTGCGGATTTCCGAGGCGGCAAGTTGCGGGGCCTTGGCGACCAACGCCAGGATGAAGCGGCGGACCTTCCCGTCGTTGGCTGTGTCGAGCACGCCCGTGCCGGCGCGCGCCTTGGAGCGATCGACGGCAAGCGCCTGCTCGGCGCCGTTCGACTTGAGGGATCGCCAGCGGGCAAGCGAGCGCTTCGAGACGGACGGGACGAGGTCCTTGACCCAATCGTCCACCTTGATCATGCCCATCTCGTACCTGTCGCAGAAGATCTGCATGCAGGCTCGCTGGTGAAGGCGCATGCCGCGGGCGAACCGGTCGAAAGCGCCGAGCACCGCAAGGCGCGCATCGCGTTCCATGGCGGCGCGGTTGCTGACCGTCGCGGGAGACGGGACCACGGCCCGCATTTCCATCTCCGCCGTCTCCTCGCCAACGACCATGTGGCGCTGGACGTAGGCGACCTGAGCGAGGGTCGGCAAAAGGCGGTAATCATATTCGAGGCCACCGCCGGCCGCTGCGCGGTTGCGGACGAAGCAAGGGTGCGTGTTCCAGCCTTCGCGCTTTGCGAGGCGGATGACGGCGCTTTCGGTTTTCGGCAGATCGGGGAGCTGCTGTTCGGCGATTTCGCGTGCGGTAAGCCAGGTCTTCATGCCGCACCTGCCTTTTTGGCGGCGAGATACTCCTCGAAACCGGCTTTGTGCTGCTGGCAGAATTCCAGCGTCTTGAGGACAGCATGGATACGCTGCATCAGCATTTCAGCCTCCTCGCGGCGCATTTTCCCGGCGTTCACGAGCTGGCCGTAGCGCTGCTCAAGATCGCCGATCAGGCGTCTGACCTCCGCAATCTGGCCGACGATGGAGATCTTGCTCATTCTTCCCTCCGGAAGGTGCGGCGGACATCCTCGATGATCCAGCGGATGAAGCTGCGCCGGCCGGTAAGGTGGACCGCGATCAGCGTGGCGCTGATCGCCCACACGGCGGTCCAGAACAGCAGGGTGAGGAGAAGGATGTCGCGCTCGCTCATCGGCCGGCCCTCACGGCGTGGATGATGTCGGCAATCTCGGCCGCATAGCCGAGGAACATGATGAGGAAGGCGACGATGGCGGCGAACGCCACGATGTCGCGAAATTCGAGGTATCGGAAAAGCTGCATTAGCGTCTTGCCCTCCATTCGGCATCTGCGGCCTTCTCCTCGCGGTCGAGCATTTCGCGCATTTCCCGTGCGCGCTCGCGGCGGAGGAGAGCCTCGTATTTCTTGGGAACGACGATCAGGCCGGCCTCTTCCAGAAGGACATTGAAGGCGCGGGCATCGCCGGTGACGGCCACGAGTGCGGCCAGGCGCAAAGCGGAAATCGAATGCTGTTCGCGGGCCTGGCTGGCATAGGCGTCCAGCATGGCCTTGGAGACGGAAGCCTTGGTGATTTCCGACATTTCAGCGGCGAGCTGCTCGCGCGGCTTGCCGCTCTCTTCCATCGTCAGCGCGACCGCCTTCGCCAGTCGACCGGCCAGCGACCACGCCTTGACCTCGTCCTCGTCGAACCTGTCGACGACGGGGGCCGGCGTGTAATCGCGGAAGAGGTCGACCGTGAAGGGGTCGCGCTTGCGGGCCATCAGTTGCTCCGCTTCGCGAGCCAGCGCTCGATCGCTGCTGCGTGGAGATCGAAGAACCGTTCCTGATCAGGCTCCTTCATCAGCGTGAAGCGCTGGGAGAACCGTTCCCAGGGTGCCAGCGCTGGCGTCGGCAGCTTGCCGTCGATCACGTAGATCGCACCCGCCACGCTGCTGGCGCCCGCTGGCTGAGACAAAAGCAGGTCGGCGATCGCCGCCTGCCGGTCCGCCGCCTCTGCGGCGAGCGCCAGCAGCTCCGATTGGTTGTCGGCGATGGCATGGAGTGCAATGCGGTCGATGACGGCGGCGTCGATCCTGGCGATCCGCAGGTAGCGCTTGACCGCGTCCTTATTCAGCCCGAGCGCGCGTTGCGCCGCCTCGCTGAACGTGCCCGTGAAGATTTCCGCGTGCTCGTCGAGCGCTTCATCCGAATTAGGGGCAAGTTTGCCCCTAATTGCCTTTCGGCCGGGGCGGATGACGCCAGCCGTGGTCTCGTAGATCGATCGCCATGCCGCGACATTCACGGCGCGGTCGAGCACGGACAGTTCGCGGCGCATGATCTGCGCGGAAATCTGTTCCATGCGCAGCGCGGCTTCCGAGCTGAATTCGGAAGCGGACTGGACGAAGGCATCGACATGGATCAGCCCGAGCTGTTCGACCGCGAGCATGCGGCGCAGGCCCTTGATGAGGCGGAAGCGCTCGCCGAACTCGACGACCTGAATGGGTGTATGCTGGCCGATGCGGGCCATATCCTCGCGGAGGGCCACGACCCAATCCTGATCGGGCTTGCGGTGGGTCGGCGAGACGTCGATGGAAGCAATCTCGATCTCCCGCACGCTACCGCTGGTCGGCTGCGGAACGATGTTCACGGTGCGGGCGAGATTTGACACTGCAGTCATGCAACGCTCCTGGCGTTGTCGACGGCGCTGCGCGGCTTTTGACTATCTACCGGTCCCCATTTTTTGCTATCGAAGACTCGGGAAGAATTCTTAGGGTAGCGATCCGGCCACAACTCTTCGGCCGAGCACCCGATGAAGCTCGCTACGATAGCTTCATTGATGGTGTTGGGTCTTTTCCAGATGTGGCGAAAACTGTTCGGGTTCCGGCCGTGGCGACGAGCGAGTTGTTCGAGCGTCATTCCACGCTCGTGAATCTCGCACAGGATACGCTTCGGGGTCCATTTGCTGGACTCACTCATATGAATCTCCTGTGAAAAGCGGATGTTGGCGCATCCGCTTTTCATTGATGGTGTTTGAACAATCGCGGCCCTCTGATGTGGGCCGCCAACAGGGATAACGATGATTTGTCGTTTTGTAAACGATGAATTGTCGTTTTACGGTATGGCGCGACCTTTTAAGCCCCGGACGGCCCTTGCTCGACGACTAATCGAAGCGCGGGAGAAAGCTGGTTTTTCCAGTCGGGAAGACTTTGCAGCCCTTCTCGGCGTTCCGACTGACACGCTCGGAACATACGAACGAGGCGTCTCGGAGCCTAAAACAGAGCTACTGGCAAAGTACCACGAGGTAACAGGGCTCAATTTGACGTGGCTCATCACCGGGATAGGAGAACCCTTCCCGCTGCTTGATCGTGCCACCCCTTCTGCTTCAGGCCGCTCGGAAACCCTTAGGGAGGTGATGGATCAGGAGCGAAGCACGCAGGAAGTCACAGTGGGACGAATTGCGTCGCTCATTGAGGCGGTACATGAGGAATATCGGGTGCGGCTGCCCACTGAACGCAAGGTTGCGCTTGCGTTGCGCTCTTACAACCGCATGATTGCCGAAGGTGCCGATTTCGGTGATAGTGCCGAACTGGTGGCACGGTTGGAGGTCCTAAGAATTAGGCTGAGAAAGTACCTCAGTAATGCCGTCGATGAGCCTGGTTCCGGCAAACACTCGGCTTGATGATCGTCAAAGGTTTCATTGTGCTGCCGGTTGCGGCTTCTAGGTGTATCGATGCTGTTCGTCAACTATGCTTTTGTTCCTTTTCGTGGTTCATTTAACGTCAGTCCTGGCTACGCCATAAAGCAAGCTGGAAATGCAGAATTAACGCGTAAAATCAATAACGTAAATCATAATTTCACCGGTGCCCGGCGCTCTGACGGCGCGTCAGACTTCTAGTATCTCGCGCTGGCGGGATAGGGCATCCCTACCTCGCCCACCGCGTCTATGGTTCGTCATACGTTGTAAGGAGGGAATGGTGGCAGTATGCAAGGAGTGCAATCTGCACAAGCCGGACAATCAAATGCAGCTTGGCGTTTGCTATGACTGCTTCAACTACGGCGCTTCGAAGGCGACAATGCCGGTTGTTGGAAACAGAAATGCTGTTCCTGATCTTATCCTCACGACTTCTATTAATGTTCCCAAGCGAGAGATTGAGGCGATCTTGGGTATAGTCGCGACCGAGGTCGCGTTAGGTATGAGCATTTTCCGCGATATCGCCAACAGCTGGCGGGACTTTATCGGTGGCAGGTCCGCTACATCAGAGCAGTCCCTCAACGAAGCAAGGGTTGCCTGTCTGAACAAGTTGAAGGCGGAGGCTGCGGCCCTCGGCGCTCATGCGGTGATCGCTGTCGATTTGAATTATAGCGAGATCAGCACTAGCAGCGGTGGTATTCTTCTGATCGCAGCGTCGGGAACGGCCGTCACGCTCGCGCCCTGGAGTGCCATTTGATCTTGCGCGCCGTTATTGCCAGCTGTCGCCGTTCCCGCGCGCCGAGCGCCTGATTTTTCGGGCCTCTCCCGCCTGTTCCCGTTAAATCCCGGATATTCCCGGCTGTGCCATATGATCTTGCGGGTTACACCTCGTTCCGGCCGGCGGGGTGATGGCATGCGGCCGGGTATGGGCCTATGAAGGGCGGACACACGCTTGGAATCACCCGCATGAACTCCTCCGGAAACGCCAGGGGCGCGCTCTTCATGGTCATCGCCATGGCGGCCTTCACCTGCAACGACGCTCTCGTCAAATCCGTCACCCACACCATGAACACGGGCCAGATCCTGTTCGTGCGCGGCCTGATGACGAGCGTGCTCGTCCTCGTCATCGCCCGGTGGATGGGAGCGCTCGGCTCCTGGCGGGTCATTCTGCAACCCGCCGTCGCGCTGCGCCTTTCCGCCGAGATCGTCGCCTCGCTCGCCTATGTCTCCGCGCTCGGCGCCATGCCGCTCGCCAACACCTCGGCCATCCTCCAGTCCCTGCCGCTCGCCGTGACGCTGGGCGCCGCGCTCTTCCTCGGCGAGCAGGTCGGCTGGCGGCGCTGGCTTGCCATCGCCGCGGGCTTTGCCGGCGTGCTCATCGTCATCCGTCCGGGGCCGGACGGCTTTTCGCTGGCGGCGGTCTACGTCATCGCCTCGGTCGTCGGAGCGGCCGCACGCGATCTTTCCACGCGGAAGATCAGGCGCGACGTGCCGTCGATCTTCATCAGCGTCGTCACCGCCATCGCGATCACCGTCGTCGGCGGCGCGCTGGTCGCGCCGATGGGCGGCTGGCAGCCGATGTCGCTCGAAGTGCTCGCCCGGCTGGCGGGGGCGAGCGTGCTGCTGCTCGTCGGCTACCAGACGATCGTCAGCGCCATGCGCCTCGGCGAGATCTCCTTCATCGCGCCCTTCCGCTATACGAGCCTCATCTGGGCCATCGCCATCGGCCTCTTCTTCTTCGGCGAGGTGCCCGATCTCTGGATGACGGCAGGCGTCGCGATCATCGTCGCCTCCGGCCTCTACACCTTCTATCGCGAGAACCGCCGCGCGGCGCAAGCCGTCGCGCAGGAATCCAAGCCCGAATCCCCGTGACATCATAAGCACTTGCGGCCGCAAGCCGCAGCGAATAGACCGGATGCGGACACTGTCTGTCCCATGCGGCTGCGGAGGCGAGATGGCACTCAAGGAGGCGATACCGGGCGTGATCCTGGCCGGCGGCCTGTCCTCCCGCATGGGGCAGGACAAGGCGCGCATCCGCCTCGGCGGCGCGTCCCTGCTCGATCGCGCCGCGCGGCGCCTTCGCCCGCAGGTCTGCGCCCTCGCCGTCAACGCCAACGGCCCGGTGCTTTTCGAGGCCGGCGGGGAGCTGCCGGTCTTCGCCGACCTCGACGCCTCGCGGCTGGGACCGCTCGGCGGCGTGCTCGCGGCGCTCGACTATGCGAGGCGCGCGCACCCCCGGGCGAGCCATGTCGCCACCGTGCCGACGGACAGCCCCTTCTTCCCCGCCGATCTCGTCGCGCGGCTTTCCCGCGCCGTCGACACGCCCGAGCGCATCGCGGCGGCACGCTCGCCGGGCGGCCTCCACCCCGTCTTCGCGCTCTGGCCCGTCGCGCTTGCCGGCGACCTTGCCGACTGGCTCGCCGGCGGCGGCGCCTTGCGCGTGCGCAGCTACCTCGAACGCCATCAGGCGCGGGAGGTCGCCTTCCCGATGGTCGAGACGCCGCGCGGGGCCCTCGACCCCTTCTTCAACATCAACACGCCGGACGATCTCGACGCGGCGGAAAACTGGCTCTGGGTGCTGGAACGATGACGCGACCGAAGATCTTCGGCATTGCCGGCTGGAAGAATTCCGGCAAGACGGGCCTTGCCGTCCGCCTCGTCACGGAGCTGGTCGCCCGCGGCTACCGCGTCTCGACCATCAAGCACGCCCACCACGATTTCGACATCGACAAGGTCGGCGCCGACAGCTACCGCCACCGGCAGGCCGGCGCCCACGAAGTGACCATCGTCTCCGGCACGCGCTATGCCATCATGCACGAGTTGCGCGGCGCGCCGGAGCCTTCCTTCGAGGAAATCCTCGCCCGCCTCGCCCCTTGCGACCTCGTGCTCATCGAAGGCTACAAGCGCGAGCCGATCCCGAAGATCGAGGCCCGCCGGCTGGAGGCCGCCAACCGCACGCCGCTCGCGCCCGGGGACCCGCATATCGCGGCGATTGCCGCGGACCATCCCGTGACGGACACGGCGCTCCCCGTCTTCGACCTGGACGACACGAAGGCCATCGCCGATTTCGTCGTCCGCATCACCGGTCTTGCATCCCCGGCCTAGTTGAACGCGACGAGGCCGCGGGATTTCTTCCGCGGCCTCGTCTCCGTTCAGGAGCTTTGCGGTCAGTTCGCGCTGGCGACCGGACGCACCAGCGTCGTGACGCGGCGGATGGTGACGCGCCGGTTCTGCTGTTCGGCAGCCTCGGTGCGGACCTTCAGGAAGCGCTCGCCGTAGCCCTGCGTCTGCAGGTTCTCCGGCGGAATGCCGTAGACCTCGGTGAGCAGGCTTGCGACCGATTCGGCCCGCTCGTCGGAGAGCAAGAGGTTCGACTTGTCGGAGCCGACCGCATCCGTGTGGCCCTCGATCAGGAAGGTCTCGCCCGGATCCTTGTCGAGCACCTTCTGCATGGCCTCCGCGACCTTGCGCATGGTACGGGCCTGCGACATCGGCACCTCGGCGCTGCCCGTGGCGAAGGTGATCGTATCGAGGTCGATGCGGCGTACCTTGTCGCGCAGGCGCGCGGAGTGCTTCACCTCCTCGATCGTATAGACGCGCTCGACGCGCTCCACCGGCGGCTCGGAGAGGAACTCGTAGTAGTCGCGGTCCGGATCGCTCGACGTGTCGACGATATAGTCGCGGATCGGGATGCGCAGGCGCATCGGCGGCAGTTCGTAGCCGACGTCGACGATGGCCGGACGCGGCGAATCGTCTTCCAGCTCCGGCGCGTAGACGAGCAGGTGCTCACGCCCGTCCCGGCCGATGCGCGTGCGCTGGATGATGTCGCCGTAGCGGTTGTAGATCGTCACGAGCCGGACACCGCCGGGCCGCACGATCGTTTCGCGCGTGCGGCCGCGGGCGAGGTTGTCGTAGTAGACCTCCTCGGAATCGCGGCGCAGGCGCGGGCGCTCGTCGCCGCGCACGATCAGCCGGTCGCCGACTTCCAGAACCGTGCGGTTCTCGACCTGCTCGACCACGTTGACCTGCGTGACGTTGTTGTTCACCGTCGTGTTGTTGACCGTGTTGTTGTTGACGACCGTGTTGTTGATCACGGTGTTGTTGACGATGTTGGTCGTCTCCGGCACCTCGAAGGTGGGCGCGGCGTCGAGACGCTGCCCCTCCTCCTTGATCGCGGCCTCGATCTTCTGCGGCGCGGCTTCCCGCACCTCTTCGGAGATGGCGGCCTGGGCCGAGACGTCCGATTCGGGCAGCGGGGCGGCCTCTTCCTCGGCGCGCAGCTCCTCGCGCTTCTTGCGGCGCTCCTCGCGGCTCGTCTGGCCGCCGACGTTGTCGGCGTCCTTGTCGCTGTCGAGCACGGCCGCACCGTTCTCGACCGGCAGCACGACCGTCTCGTCGGTCTGGCTCGGGTCTTCGGCGATCTCCTGCTTCTGCTCTTCCGTCAGCGTGTCGACCACTTCCGGCACGGGCTCGCCCGCCGGCGTCTCGCCGGTTTCGGCCGTGGACGGCTGCTCGCCCGTTTCTCCCGCGGCGGGCTGGTCCGTGCCCGTCTCGGCCGTGGAGGGCTGCTGCTCGCCATCCGTTTCCGGCGTCGCAGGCTGCTCGGTGCCGGTTTCCGCGCTCGAGGGCTGCTCGGTGCCGGTCTCGGCCGGGGTCTCCTCGCCGGCGACCGCCGGCTGCTCGCCCTGTTCCTCGCCCGGCTGCTCGGCCTGCTGCTCTTCGGCCGGCTGCGACGGCTGTTCTTCGGTCTGCTGCTGTTGCGGCTGCTCCTCGGCGGCCTTCTGCTCTTCGGCCTGGCGCTGTTGCTCTTCCGCGGCGCGCTGGGCTTCCTCCTCGGCGGCCTTCTGCTCTTCGGCCTGACGCTGTTGCTCTTCCGCGGCGCGCTGGGCTTCCTCCTCGGCGGCCTTCTGCTGCTCGGCCTGACGCTGCGCCTCCTCGTCGGCGGCCTTCTGCTGTTCTTCGGCCTGGCGTTGAGCCTCTTCTTCCGCAGCCCGCTGCTGCTCTTCGGCCTGACGCTGGGCCTCTTCCTCAGCGGCACGCTGCTGCTCTTCCGCCTGGCGCTGCTGTTCCTCGGCCTGGCGCTGCGCCTCTTCCTCGGCCGCGCGGCGCTGCTCCTCCTGCTGCTGTTGCAGAAGAAGCTCTTCTTCGCTCGGCTGGCCCTGGTCGGAGCTTTCCTGCGCAACCTCGAACGGTTTCATCAGCGCATCGGCGAGGGCTGACGTCGCGACCAGCGACGTCGACAGCACCGGCAGCGCCACGGTTGCGAAAAGTCTTGAGCGGAAAGTCATCGTTTTGTCCTCACGGTGTCCCGTCTTGTTGTTGAAGGCGCCGCCTTGCCGGCTCTTGCGGCCGGTCAGCGAAGCACCCGTCTGTCCCGAAGGCCTAGCCATCGTCGCCTGAACCCCGGCTGAACGACCTTCGGGTGACCGGCGAGATAGGTCACGCCATCGGCAAAGCCAGAGGCGGGCAAAGAAATTGTCGGGGAAACGGGGCGGAATGACGGCGGAAAACCAGTTGATTTTTGGGCAGGAACCAGTCGATTATCCGACCCAAGCGGGCAGGCCTGCCCGCTTTGCTTCAAGGCCCGGACAACAAGAAAAACCGGAGAGCCTTCAACTGAGAGGATCAAAATGCGTATTTCCAAACGTCTCACGCTCGCAGCCTCGGCTGCGGTCATCGCGCTTTGCGCCTCGTCCGCCGCGATGGCAGAGGGCGAGAAGATCGTGATCGGCACGGAAGGCGCCTACCCGCCCTTCAACACGCTCGAATCCGACGGCACGCTGACCGGCTTCGACATCGACATCGCCAAGGCGCTGTGCGAGGAGATGAAGGCCGAGTGCACCTTCGTCACGCAGGACTGGGACGGGATCATCCCGGCGCTCATCGCCAAGAAGTTCGACGCCATCGTCGCTTCCATGTCCATCACGGAGGAGCGCAAGCAGCAGGTCGACTTCTCCAAGAAGTACTACAACACGCCGCCGGCCATCGTCGTGCCGAAGGATTCGGAGATCGCGGAAGCCACCCCGGAAGCGCTCGCCGGCAAGACGCTCGGCGCACAGGGCTCCACGACGCACTCCAACTATGCCGAAGCGCACATGAAGGACGCCGAGATCAAGCTCTACCCGACGGCCGACGAATACAAGCTCGACATCGCCAACGGCCGCATCGATGCCGTCATCGACGACGTGGTGGTGCTTTCCGAATGGCTGAAGACCGACGACGGCGCCTGCTGCAAGCTGCTCGGCACGCTGCCGATCGACCCGGTCATCAACGGCGAAGGCGCCGGCATCGCGGTGCGCAAGGGCGAAACCGAGCTTGCCGACAAGTTCACCAACGCGATCGCGGCGATCCGCGCCAGCGGCAAGTACCAGGAAATCAACGCCAAGTACTTCCCCTTCGACGTCTACGGCGACTGATCCGCGGCCTTCGGGTGTCATGCGGGTTTTTTCTGACCCCATCACCAGAATGCACGGGCGGGAGGGCTTGCCCTCCCGCTCCTTTTGCTTGAGAACTTGCAAACAAGAAAAGACGGGCGCACAAGGCGCCTGAACAAGAAGCGTAAAACGCGCATCGGGGGTTCTTTTGGCATGAGCGGGTTCTTCACCGCCATCGTCGAGGCGGTATCCGCATTTCTCGGGATCATCGATCCCCTCTGCGGTCCGGTCGGCATCTTCAATCTCTTCGCGGGCAACACGCTCCTGGCATGCGGCAGCGCGGGCTGGGGCGACGAGATCGCCTTCGGCTTCCTCGTCACCGCGAGCCTCGCCGTCGCGACCCTGCCGGTCGGCCTCGTCGCGGGCTTCTTCATCGCGCTGGCCAAGCAGTCGGACGAAAGGTCGCTGCGCCTCTCGGCGAACATCTACACCACGCTCTTCCGCGGCCTGCCGGAGCTCCTGACGCTCTTCATCGTCTATTACGGCCTGCAGATCCTCGTGCAGAACCTCATGGCCGCGGTCGGCTATCAGGGCGCGGTCGAGATCAACGCCTTCTTCGCCGGCATGATCGCGCTCGGCGTCGTGTTCTCCGCCTATTGCTCGGAGGTGCTGCTGTCGGCCTTCAAGGCCATCCCGCGCGGCCAGTACGAGGCCGGCTATGCGCTCGGCCTGCACCACGGCCGCACGATGCAGCTCATCATCCTGCCGCAGCTCATCCGCGTCGCCCTTCCCGGCCTCGGCAATCTGTGGATGGCGCTGCTCAAGGACACCGCCCTCGTCTCGGTCATCGGCCTGCCCGACATCCTGCGCCAGACGGGCGTTGCGGCGCGCGTGACCAAGGAGGCCTTCCAGTTCTACGCCATCGCCTGCCTGCTGTTCCTCGTCCTCGCCTTCCTCTCCTCGCTGGTCTTCTCCAGCATCGAGAGCTGGGCCAAGCGCTCGGAGGCCGCGCGATGAGCCACGCCACCACCCTCATCCCGCCGCAGGCCCCGCCCCCGGCGCCGCCGAAGCCGTTCACCGCCGGCCGCTTCTTCGGCAATATCTTCATGGGCGTCTGGCTGGCGCTCAGCGTCGGCATCTTCCTGATGATCGTCGGCGGCTGGGACCCGGAGAAGTTCACGCGCTACGGGCCGAACTACCATTCCGGCCTCGGCGTCACGCTGCTTCTCGTGGGGCTTTCGATCGTCCTCGGCGCCATCCTCTCGCTGCCGCTCGCCTTCGCGCGCATGTCGAAGAACCCGGTCTTCTCCTGGTTCGCCTATGCCTACGTCTATTTCTTCCGCGGCACGCCGGTGCTGACGCAGCTCTTCCTCATCTATTACGGCCTCGGCAGCTTCTCCGCCGAACTGCGGGCCTGGGGCCTCTGGTGGTTCTTCCGCGATGCGTGGAACTGCGCGCTGCTGACCTTCACGCTCAACACGGCCGCCTACCAGGCGGAGATCCTGCGGGGCGCGATCGAGAGCGTGCCGCGCGGCCAGCACGAGGGCGCCGCCGCCCTCGGCCTGCCGAAGAAGATCGCCTTCTTCAAGGTCGTGCTGCCGCAGGCGCTCATCGTGGCGCTGCGCCCCTACGGCAACGAGATCATCCTGATGATCAAGGCTTCGGCCATCGTCGCCATCGTCACGGTCTTCGACCTGATGGGCGAGACCCGCCGCGCCTTCTCGCGCACCTTCGATTACCAGGCCTATCTCTGGGCCGCGCTGCTCTACCTGCTCATCGTCGAGTTGCTGCGCAACCTCTGGGCCTGGCTGGAGGCCCGCCTGACGCGCCACCTGAGACGGTGAACATCTGGCAGCACTCATATGCAGGTGCTGCCAAACGCCTGATTTCAAAGAAATATTCCCGCTACGGGCCGGAATTTAACATTTCGTTAACCCTGCAGGCGCTCAATCATAGGGACCATCATTCACCACGCAATGAGGTCCCTATGACGAACGACATGGCAATGCAGCTCAAGGGCTACGGCGTGACGACGGCCCAGATCCTCTATCGCATGCCGGATCACCCGCAACTCCTGCAGACCTATATCTGGCAGCACTACGATCTCGCCCCGGATTTCCCGGAGATGCGAAGCTTCCTGAAGTTCTGGCAGGAGAAGCTGGACGGCCCGCTCCACTCCGTGCGCTACGTGCACCGCCGGCTGATCTCGGCGACGGAATGGCGCGCGCTGAAGGGCGAGTTCATCATCAACTGACGGTCAGACATGGACCGAGCCGTGCGCGAGTTCGGTGTCGGACATGTCCACCTTGAGCGAGCAGTAGGCGATGCCGGCGTAGAAGAGCGCCACGAAGCCGAGCACGAAGCCGCCGGGTACGGGCCCGAGCGCCGCATTGGCGACCACATGCTCGAAGGCGAGCGCGATGTCCTTGCCGGAGCCCGCCTGGGTCTGCATGGTCGAGGACGATATTTTCAGCGCCCAGGCCAGGAGCAGGATGAGATACATCCAGCAATAGTTCCGCCGCAGCCGCCGGCAGGCCGCGCCGCGGTAGCTGATCAGGAATTCCGGCTTGCGCAGGCTCTTGGCGATCGGCGCCGCCCAGTCGAGCGCAAGCTGCTCGCGCGGATTGAGGATCTCCGCGAAATAGAACCGCTCGAGCTGGCGCACCCGCGCCCGGTAGACGTCGAAGAAGCGGTAGCGCCGTGCCTCGATCATCAGCAGCAGCGTCACCAGCAGCATGGCGAAGAGCAGCACGCCGTGATGCGACGTCGGCGTGGAGAGCGAAACGGAAAGCAGCGCCGCCACCACCGTGATCGCCCAGTTCGTCGTGCGGTCGATCCGGTCGCGCCAGCCCGCCATGCGCCCGAGCTCGCCGCGATAGTAGTGCACCATCGTGTTGATCGTCTCCACCGGCGTCGCCGGCAGCGCGGGGCTTGTCGGACGCCTGGCTTCGGGGGAAAGCGACAAGGGGGTCATGTCGGCGGGCATGGATTCCTCCAAATGGTCTTTTTGGTCTTGGCAAGATCATGCTCCTCTTTCGCGGATTGATAAACGGCTATTTCGCTTTCAGCGCCTCGCCCGCTCATTTCTCTCTTGCATCTGCTTAACTTCCGGACAGAGAAGCACGGCCTCCGGAGCGCCCATTGCCAAACCCGCGCCCGGACCTTAAGAGACCGCCCATGAAGAAGATCGACGAAGACGCGCTCGCGGAAGCCTACAACCGCGCCCTTTCGCTGGAGAAGTCCGGCGATTTCGATGCCGCCGCCAAGGCCTATGCGCAAGTGCTGGCGCTCGATCCCGACGACCACGGCGGCGCGGCCGTGCGCCTTGCATCGATGGGCCGCGGCGACACGCCGGAAAAGGCGCCGGACGCCTATGTCGCCACGCTCTTCGACCAGCATGCCGAGGTCTTCGACAACGTGCTCGTCGACCAGCTGGGCTATTGCGTGCCGCTCCTCGTGCGCCAGCGTTTCCAGGCGCTCGGCCTCGGCCCGTTCGGGCGCGTGCTCGATCTCGGCTGCGGCACGGGCCTCACCGGCGGGGCGCTACGCGACATGGCCGAGGACATCACCGGCGTCGACCTTTCGGAAAACATGGTCGAGATCGCCCACGACAAGGACCTCTACGAGACGCTCTACGTCGCCGAGGCCGTCGACTTCCTCGACGACAACGACGACGAGCCCTTCGACCTCATCACCGCGACGGACGTGCTGCCCTATCTCGGCGCGCTGGAACCGCTCTTCTTCGGCGCCGCCGACAATCTCGCGCCCGGCGGCCACTTCATCTTCTCCTCCGAGACGCTGCCGGACGAAACCTTCGCCGGCCGTCCCTTCATGGTCGGCCCGCACCAGCGCTTCGCCCACGCCGCCGCCTACGTGCGCCAGCGCCTCGAGGAGACCGGCTTCGACCTCGTCGAGATGACGGACATCACCGTGCGCATGGAGGAAGGCGAGCCCATCCCCGGCCACCTGGTGCTGGCGAAGTACCGCGGCTGACGGAGAGGTTTGCGCGAAGGGGCGGATCCTCGGATCGGGCCCGAGGGTCCTCCCTCTGCACTACCTCCCTTTACGGGAAACACTTTCGCCGCAACCGATCATCCGCTACATCTCCTGCCAGAATTTGCAGGAGATTCAGCATGGCAAAGGTTGCGTTCATCGGTCTCGGCGTCATGGGCTATCCCATGGCAGGCCATCTCAAGGTCAAGGGGGGCCATGAGGTGGCGGTCTACAACCGCACCTTCGCCAAGGCGGAGAAATGGGCCGCCGAATTCGGCGGAAAGGCGTTCCGCACGCCGGCGCAAGCCGCCGGGGATGCCGATTTCGTCTTCACCTGCGTCGGCAACGACGACGACCTGCGCTCCGTCACGACGGCCGCGGACGGCGTGCTCGACGGCATGAAGCCGGGCGCGATCCTCATCGACAACACCACCGCCTCCGCCGAGGTCGCCCGCGAGCTCGACGCCGCCGCCAGGGCCAGGGGCTTCGGCTTCGTCGACGCGCCCGTCTCGGGCGGCCAGGCCGGCGCGGAAAACGGCGTGCTCACCGTCATGTGCGGCGGCGACGAGGCGACCTTCGAAAAGGCAAGGCCCGTCATCGGGGCCTATGCGCGCATGGTCGGCCTGATGGGCCCGGCCGGTGCCGGCCAGCTCACCAAGATGGTCAACCAGATCTGCATCGCCGGCCTCGTGCAGGGCCTTGCGGAAGGCATCCATTTCGGCCGGAAGGCCGGCCTCGACATGGAGAAGGTCATCGAGGTCATCTCCAAGGGCGCTGCCGGCTCCTGGCAGATGGAGAACCGCCACAAGACGATGATCGCCGGCACGTACGATTTCGGCTTCGCCGTCGACTGGATGCGCAAGGACCTCGACATCCTGCTTTCCGAAGCCCGCCGCAACGGCGCGAAACTTCCCGTCACGGCCCTCGTCGACCAGTTCTACGCCGACGTGCAGGAGATGGGCGGCAGCCGCTGGGACACGTCCTCGCTGCTCGCCCGGCTGGAAAGGAAATAGGGTGCCGCTCCGCCGCGCCGTCCTTGCCCTCGCCGCGTTCATCCCCCTTGCCGCCCCGGCGGGCGCAGACGATGCCGCCCGCCTGGCGCTCGCCTCGGCGCTGCACCGCAAGATCGCGCAGTGCTGGATGGTCCCGGCGGACCTGCCCGCCCATGTCGGCACGGTCCGGGTGAAATTCTCGCTGACGGAGGCGGGCGAACTCGAAGGCTCGCCGGCGGTCGAAGGCCCGCTCGGCGGCGATGCGGCGACGAAGGCCTTTGCGGCAAGCGCGGTGCGCGCCGTCGTACGCTGCGCCCCCTACGGCGAGCTGGCGCAGCTTGGCCCCTACGCGGCCTGGAAGACGGTCTTCGTGAACTTCAAGCGGCCGGACCTGTAGAACCCGCTCAGTCGTCGCCGCTCTTCTGGTTGTCCACGACCATGTAGTCGAGCGGCAGCTCGGTCGTGTACTTGATCTGCTCCATCGCGAAGGCGGAGGAGACGTCGCGGATCTCGATGCGGGCGATCATGCGCTTGTAGAAGGCGTCATAGGCGGCGATGTCCGGCACGACGACGCGCAGCAGGTAGTCCACCTCGCCGCTCATGCGGTAGAACTCCACCACTTCGGGGAACTCGACGATCACCTCGGAGAAGCGCTTCAGCCATTCCGTGGAGTGCGAATTGGTGCGGATGGAGACGAAGACGGTCACCTTCGTGTTGATCTTGCCGGGATCGAGCAGCGCGACGCGCTTGCGGATCACGCCGTCCTCTTCCATCTTCTGGATGCGCCGCCAGCAGGGCGTGGTCGAAAGCCCCACCTTCTTGGCAAGGTCCGCCACTGCGAGCGTGGAATCTTCCTGCAAGAGACGCAGGATTTTGCGGTCCAGACGATCCATCGAACTCCCCTAAAACAGGTCCGGCAAATGTGCGAAGCGGTTCTGCGCCCGGACCTGCGTGAAACAAAAGAAATTTAATTCCCTCATATACCGAGATAGCAGCAAATTGAAAGAATTACATTTCATTCCGTAAGCGTTTTCACCCGCTTTCGCAACTCCGGCAGAACCTCTTCCTCGAACCAGGGGTTTCGCTTGAGCCAACCGGTGTTGCGCCAGCTCGGATGCGGCAGCGGCAGCACGGCCGGCCGTTCGTTGCGCCCGAGATGCCGGCGCCAGCCGCGCACCGTCTCCGTCATGCTCGACGCCTTGGCCGCGCCGAGATGCCAGGCATGCGCATACTGGCCGATCGCCAGCACCAGCTCGACCTGCGGCATGGCGGCGATCGCGCGCGGGCGCCAGAGCGGCGCGCATTCCCGCCGCGGCGGCAGGTCGCTGCCGTGGGCGTCGTAGCCCGGAAAGCACAGACCCATCGGCACGATGGCGAATTTTTCCGGATCGTAGAATTCCTCCCGGCTCACCCCCATCCAGCTGCGCAGCCGGTCGCCCGAGGCGTCGTTGAACGGCAGGCCGCTCTCGTGCACCCTGAGCCCCGGCGCCTGCCCGGCGATGAGGATGCGGGCGGTACCGGAGATGACGGCGACCGGCCGCGGCTCGTGCGGCAGTGTGTCCCCCGCCCGCGCCGGCGCGTCGCGACAGAGCCGGCAGGCCGCGATCGCCGCGCGCAGCGCGGCAATCCCGCCTGAAGGGTTCCCGTCGTCCATCGCACCGCCCGTCACGTCAGTCCCAATGCATCCAGAATGCCGCCGAGAACGCCGGGTTCCGCCTCGTGGACGTCCTGCGGCCGGCCGTTCATCCTGCGCCAGTCCTGCGGCATGTCGAATTCGGAGCCCCAAAGCCCCTTGCGCTCGGCCCTGGCGAACCGCTCCTCGTCCTCATAGCCGCCGTAGGCGACGGCAAGGCCCTCGCGCACCATGCGTTCGCCGAGGTCGCCGCCCGCGGTCTCGCAGCGCGCCAGCCAGCGGTCGTACCGGTCCGTGCCCTGCGTCCGGCAGGTGACAGGCCCCGCGCGCAGGAGCTCGGCGAGCCGCGAGCGCGCGGCGACGCCGCAGCGCCAGTCCGCCCCGTCCCGCTTGCACACCTGCGTCATCTCCGGGGTATCGATGCCGACGAGGCGGACGCGGTGGCCCTCCAGCGTGAGCGTGTCGCCGTCCGCCGCCCGCGCCGTGCCGGCGATCGTCTCGCCGCCTTCGCCGCTCACGCGCGCCACGACGAGCGCCGTCAGCGCCAGGATCGCAACCGCCACGCCGATGTCGCGCGCCCGTCTGGAAAGTCCCATGGAACTTCGTTTCCCAATTCGATTCTTGACGTTGCGTCATATGCCGAAAGGCCGCCGACTTCACGTTACGGAAAATGCCGGAATGGTTCGCAAATGGTTTATGCGCGGCAGCATCTTCTTAAGGATTCCGGCCTAGAATTCAACGCTGTCCGCAACAGTTGCAACCGTGATGAGTACCGGCGTCAGTACCTCGACCGACAAGATCATCGTCGACAAGTCGCGCAGCCATCGTAACAAGGCTGTCACGCGCGCTGTCCGCGCGACTCGCGAGCGGTTGCAGACGGCCACGGGCACCTCGCCGGGCTTCGAGCGCGAGATGATGCAGCTGCACATCGATTCGACCGTGCAGGGCGCGCTCGCCGTGCCCATGGTCGTCGTGCTGATCGCCGCCGGCGGCATCTATCTGACGCAGGAGGCCGGCCTTGTCGCCTGGGCCGTGCTCGCGCTCAGCGTGCATGCGATCGGCATGGTCGTCGCGCGCAGCGCGCGCAGGCAGGACATCACCGGCGACAACGTGCGCCGCTGGCAACGCCGGTTCCTCGCCGCGCAGGTCCTCATGGGCATCGCCTGGGCGACCTTCGCTCTGCAGGGCTGCGGCCGGTGCGCCGGCGTCACTTTCGAGTTCTACAAAGGCTCCTCGCTGCTCGTCGCGCTCGCGGTGACGGCCATGAGCACGCTGATGCTGCGGCATGCGATCCTCTGCGCCTTCGCGCCCACCGTCGCGGCCCTCGCCGCCTCCGCCCTGCTGCGCCCCGACCCGGCGACCGTCGGCATGACGGCGATCATCGGCGCCGCCCTCGTCTTCCTCGTCTTCATGACGCACCGCCTGCGCCATACGAGCGCGCAACTCCTCTCCTCCCAGTCCGAAAAGGACGACCTGATCGCCGAGCTGGAGGTGGCCAAGTCCATGTCGGACGAAGCCCGCCGCCGGGCGGAGGAGGCGAACCTCGCCAAATCCCGCTTCCTCGCCTCCATGTCGCACGAGCTGCGCACGCCGCTGAACGCCATCCTCGGCTTTTCCGAGGTCATGTCGACCGAGGTGCTCGGGCCGCTCAACAATCCGGTCTACAAGGAATACACCTCCGACATCCACCGCTCCGGCCAGCATCTCCTCAACCTCATCAACGAGATCCTCGACCTCTCCCGCATCGAGGCCGGCAAGTACGACCTGTCGGAGGATTCGGTCCAGCTCGTCGACATCGCCGAGGATTGCATCGGCATGGTGCAGCTGCGCGCCCGCGCCAAGAACATCACCATCTCCGAGCAGGTCGAAAGCGGCATGCCGGCCGTCTGGGCGGACGAGAAGGCGCTGCGCCAGGTCGTTTTGAACCTGCTCTCCAACGCCGTGAAGTTCACGCCTCAGGGCGGCGAGGTCGTCGTCAAGGCCGGCTGGACGGCCGGCGGCGGCCAGTACATCTCGATCAAGGACAACGGCCCCGGCATTCCGGAAGACGAGATCCCGGTGGTCCTCTCGGCCTTCGGCCAGGGCTCCATCGCCATCAAGAGCGCCGAGCAGGGCACCGGCCTCGGCCTGCCGATCGTGCAGGCCATCCTCGCCAAGCACAACGGCGAGTTCATCTTGAAATCCAAGCTGCGCGAGGGCACCGAGGCGATCGCCATCCTGCCCGCCAAGCGCGTCCTCCAGAGCCTGCCCGCCGTCAGCGAAATCCAGGCCGTCGCGCCGCGGAAGAAGAGCTTCGCCTGAGGCGTAGCGGTTTGCCGCGTGGATCCTCGGGTCAGGCCCGAGGATGACGACAGAAGAGAAATGTGACGGCAAAAAGCGACAGCGTGCCGCAGCGTTCAATGGGCAGGCAGCCTCTCCTCCCCTCCGTCATCCTCGGGCCTGACCCGAGGATCCACGTGGCGAATGCCTATGCCTCAGATGAACTTGGAAACCACCACATAGCCGGCATAGCCGGCATTGGCGACGATCAGGCAGAAGACGGCGAAGGAGCCAAGGTCCTTGGAGTGCTTGCCCATCTCGGAGATCTCCGGCGACACCCGGTCGACGATCTCCTCGATCGCCGTGTTCAGCGCCTCGAAGGCGACCATCAGCAGGAAGAGGATCGCCATCGCCACATACTGGAAGAACGACGCGCCAACGGCCGCGAAGAGCACCATGGCGACGGCGAAGGCGATCAGCTCGTGGCGGAAGGCGGATTCGCTCAGCAGCCGGCGCGCGCCGCCGGCGGAATAGCTCGCGGCCGCCAACAGGTGGCTGAAGCCCTTCTTCTTCCTGATTGGTCCCCGATCCATTCCGACAATCCCGTTCTCGTTCGCCATGCCCTGGCGGTCTCCATCCACGCCATTGAGGCTTTTTGCCGGCCGCTCCGTCACGACCGGTTGCTGACGCCCGCCTGGGCGAAGGTCGCCATGCCGGAATGGCAGGCGGCCGCGGCCTTGACGATGCCGGCGGCGAGCGCCGCGCCCGTGCCCTCGCCGAGCCGCATGCCGAGCGCCAGCAGCGGCGTCTTGCCGAGCTTCTCGATCGACTTCAGGTGGCCCGGCTCGGCCGAGACATGGCCGATCAGGCAATGGTCGAGCGCGGCCGGGTTGGCCGCGCGCAGGATCGCGCCGGCCGCCGTTGCGACATAGCCGTCGATGATGACGGGGATCTTCTGCATGCGGGCGGCGAGGATCGCGCCGGCCATCGCCGCGACCTCGCGCCCGCCGAGGCGGCGCAGCACCTCGAGCGGATCGGAAAGGTGGTCGCGGTGCAGTTCCACCGCCTTCTGCACGGCGGCGATCTTGCGTTGCAGGACCTCGCCTTCCGAGCCCGTGCCGGGGCCGACCCACTCCTCCGCCGTGCCGCCGTAGAGCGCGAGGTTGATCGCCGCGGCGATCGTCGTGTTGCCGATGCCCATCTCGCCGACGCACAAGAGGTCCGTGCCGCCGGCGACCGCCTCCATGCCGAAGGCCATGGTGGCGGCACAGTCGCGCTCGGAAAGGGCCGGCTCCTCGGTGATGTCCGCGGTCGGGTAGTCGAGCGCCAGGTCGAAGACCTTGAGGCCGAGGTCGTGCGTCACGCAGATCTGGTTGATCGCCGCCCCGCCGGCCGCGAAGTTCTCCACCATCTGCGCCGTGACGGAGGACGGATAGGGCGTGATGCCCTGCTTCGTCACGCCGTGATTGCCGGCGAAGATGGCGACGAGCGGGCGCGTCACGGCGGGCGGACGGCCCGTCCAGGCGGCGAGCCAGAAGGCGATCTCCTCCAGCCGCCCCAGCGCCCCCGGCGGCTTCGTCAGCTGCGAGTCCCGTTCGCGCGCGGCGACCAGCGCGGCCGAATCCGGGCCGGGCAGGTTGCGCAGCAATTCACGAAAGTCATCGAACGGCAGGCCGCTGGCACTCATCTTGGGGAATTCCTCGGTTTGGGCTTTCAAAGGCGGGTGTTTGGTGTTGTCAGTTGGTTTTTTACGCAGTTCCGGGCTGCGCACTTTTGCTGGAACTGCTCTAATAGAGCGAGGGCGCGAATCCGACAACCGCATTTGCGGCGGCGTTTACCGCCTTTTGCGGCGATGTGCCGCGCGGGTGGATCCCCGGGTCGAGCCCGAGGATCGCCCTCGCCTCCGATGACGGAACAGCAGGGGCAAACGTGGTGACGACCATCCAGGACTACATCGACGACACCGCCCGCTCGGTCGCCTTTCTCTCGCGCGTGCCGGTGCCGCAGCGCCACTTCATCGGCCATGACGGGCGGCTGTCGCGCGCCGTGCGGGCCTTCCCGCTCGCCGGCGTGCTGATCGTGCTTCCGGCCGCCGCGCTCGCCGCCGTCCTGTCGGCCCTCTCCGCCCCGCCCCTGCTCATAGCCTTCGCCACGCTCGCCCTGCAGGTGCTCGTCACCGGCGCGCTGCACGAGGACGGGCTCTCCGACAGTGCCGACGGCATCGGCGGCGGGCGCGACCGGGAAAGCGCGCTTGTCATCATGAAGGACAGCCGCGTCGGCTCCTATGGGGCGGTCGCGCTCATCCTCTCCTTCGGCCTGCGCGCCGCCGCCGTCGCGGCGCTCGCCGCCGCGCTCACGCCCTCCGGCCTCGGCATGGCGCTGCTCGCCGTCGCCGCCGCCAGCCGCGCCGCGATGGTCTGGCACTGGTCGCTGCTGCCGCCCGCCCGGCGCGACGGCGTCGCCGCGTCGGTCGGCGAGCCGGAGAGCCGGGCGACGGCCGCGGCGCTCGCAAGCGGCATCCTCATCGCCGCGCTCCTCATCCTGCCGCACGGCACCGTGCTTGCCTTCCTCCTCGCATCGGCCGGCGCCGCCCTCGCCGTCCTTTCCTTCAACCGCATCGCCATGCGCAAGATCAGCGGGCACACGGGCGACACCATCGGCGCGGCGCAGCAGCTCGCGGAAATGTCAGTGCTGTTCGCCCTTGCCTTGACGCTCTGAGCTGCCGATATAGAGGACGTAGTTCCTGGAGACGCGATGGAATCGCCCTGCATTCTCGTCTGTTCGATCGACATGGTGACCGGCTACTGTTTCGGTTGCGGGCGCACGCGCGAGGAGATCGGCGCCTGGACGCTCTACAGTCCCGAGCAGCGCCGCGCGATCATGGCCGAGCTGCCGGCGCGCCTCGCCACCGTCGAGCGCAAGCCCCGGCGCGAGACCCGGCGCGCCCGCATGGCGCGGGAGCGCGGCGACGCATGAGGTTCTATCTCCTTCTCGGCATCCTTGCCGTCGGCCTCGTGCTTCTCATCCTCAACCACGACAGCGGCCGCACGCTCGGCATCGCCAACGACGATTTCGGCCGCCTCGTGACGCTCTCCGCCATCGGCACGATGCTCGCAACCGGCATTCTCGCCAGCCGCCGCCAATGGGGCGAAAGCCTGCGCCAGGCCGGGATCTGGCTGCTGCTCGTCCTCGCCCTCGTCACCGCCTATCTCTACCGCTACGACCTGCAGGAGGTCGGCAACCGCCTGACCGCCGGCCTCATCCCCGGCCGCGCCGTGGTGACGACGAACGCCGGCGGCGAGCAGATCCTGGTGATCCACAAGGGCGTCTCCGGCCACTACGAGGCCGACGTGTCGATCGACGGCGTGCCGCTGCGCATGCTGGTCGATACCGGCGCAAGCTCCGTCGTGCTGTCCTACGAGGACGCCATGCGCCTCGGCATAAACCCGGACAACCTGATCTTCTCGATCGACGTCTCCACCGCCAACGGCCGCGCGCTCGCCGCGCCGGTCACGCTGCGCCAGGTCGCCATCGGCCCCATCCTGCGCGGCACGATCCGCGGCATGGTCGCCCAGGAGGGCCGCCTCGACCAGAGCCTGCTCGGCATGAGCTTCCTTGGGACCCTCGGCTCCATCGAGATCACCCGCGACGAGTTGCGGCTGAAGGACTGATCAGGCCGCGTGCTCGAACCGGTAGTGCAGCCGCACACAGCCCTTGTCAATGACCTTGGCGCTGACCAGTGTCGGGCTGGCGCGAAACCCGGTCAGCGGAAACAGCGCCCGCCCGCCGCCCAGCATTTCCGGGATGACATAAATCTCGATCTCGTCCAGCGCCCCGCGCTCGAGGAAGGCCATCTGCAACTGCCCTCCGCCCAGCATCCAGACATCGCCGTCGTCGAGCGCTCTGAGTTCCGCAATGAGCGCATCGATATCACTGCGTGTTTCGAGCGGCCCCTTCGGTGTCACGATGGGACGCGAGGTAACGACGAAGGTCCGCTGGTCCCCATAGGACCATGGCGAGGCTTCGCGCGCGATGAAATCATAGGTTCCGCGCCCCATCACGACGGTGCGGATGGTCTTGAGAAAGGATCGGTAGTCGTGCTCGCCGAGGTCCATGCCGTCATATTTGAAAAGCCAGTCAAGATTGTCGTTCTCGTCGGCGATCAGCCCGTCGAGACTGGCGGCGATATACCCTATGATCCTGGCCATCCTGGAATCTCCTTGAATAATAAACGAACGTACATTTATATATAGCCATGGCACGACACAAGACAATCCCGGACGAACAGGTCCTCGACACCCTCCTCGACACTGTGATGGAAACCGGCCCCGCCGGGCTGACCTTCGCGCGCGCCGCCAAGGCGGCGGGCCTTTCGCCCGCGACGCTCGTGCAGCGCTACGGCGACCGGGAAAAAATGCTTCAGGCAGTGCTGCTGCGCGCCTGGGACAGGCTGGATGCGGAAACCGAGGCCGCCGACAGCGAAGCAGCGCCGACCCCTCCCGGCGCGGTCGACATGCTGATGCGCCTGATACCGCCTGATACCGCCGAGCAAAACGCCACGGACGGCCTACTTATCCTGCGCGAAGACATTCGCGACCCCGTGCTGCGCGCCCGTGGCGCCGCCTGGAGCTACCGTATCGTCGCCGCCCTCGCCCGCCGCCTTTCCGACGACGCCGAGGAGGGAAAACGCCTCGCCTGGCAGATGGCGAGCATCTGGCAGGGTGCGCATACCTGGTGGGCGTTCACGCGGGAAGAGCCCGCCGAGACGGCCATCCGGCGCGTGCTGGAAAGCTGGCTGAAGGGCGGGGCGCCCCTCAGTTCTTCAGCTTGTACCCCGTCTTGAAGATCCATGCCGTGATCGACAGGCACACGACGAGGAAGCCCAGCACCGTCACGAGGCTGACGGCGGGGTTGACGTCGGCGATCTCGTAGAAGCTCCAGCGGAAGCCGGAGACGAGGTAGAGCACGGGGTTGAAGTGGCTGACCGTCTGCCAGAAGGGCGGCAGCATGTCGATGGAGTAGAAGCTGCCGCCGAGGAAGACGAGCGGCGGGACGATCAGCATGGGGAAGAGGTTGAGCTGCTCGAAATCCTTCGCCCAGATGCCGATCATGAAGCCGAACAGGCTGAAGCTGACCGCCGTCAGCACGAAGAACAGGATCATCATCAGCGGATGCTTGATGGATATGTCGACGAACAGCGAGGCGGTGAGGAGGATGATCGTGCCGACGATCAGCCCCTTGGTCGCCGCCGCGCCGACATAGCCGATGACGATCTCGATCATCGAGATGGGCGAGGAGAGGATTTCGTAGATCGTGCCGGTGAATTTCGGGAAGTAGATGCCGAAGGAGCCGTTGCCGATGCACTGGTTGAGCAGCGTCAGCATGATGAGGCCGGGCGCGATGAAGGCGCCGTAGGGCACGCCCTCCACCTCCTGCATGCGCGAGCCGATCGCCGCGCCGAAGACGATGAAGTAGAGCGAGGTGGTGATGACCGGCGAGACGACGCTCTGCAGCAGCGTGCGGCGCGTGCGCGCCATCTCGAACCCATAGATGGACTTGATCGCCTCGAAGTTCATTTGCTTGTCCCCACCAGCTCCACGAAAATGTCCTCCAGCGAGCTCTGCTCGGTGGAGATGTCCTTGACCCGGAGGCCCGCCTGCGAGAGCGCCGAGAGCAGCGAGGAGATCCCCGTCCGCTCGCCGGAGGAATCGAACTCGTAGACGAGCCGCGCGCCCTCGTCCGAAAGCGTCAGCCCGAAGGGCGACAGCGTGTCGGGGATCGCGTCCACCGGCTCGGCGAGCTCCACGGTCATCTGCTTGCGCCCGAGCTTGGCCATCAGCGCCTTCTTCTCCTCCACCAGCAGGATTTCCCCGTGGTTGATGACGCCGATGCGGTCGGCGATCTCCTCCGCCTCCTCGATATAGTGCGTCGTCAGGATGATCGTGACGCCGTTGGCGCGCAGCCGCTCGACGAGCTGCCACATGTCCTTGCGCAGGCTGACGTCCACGCCCGCCGTCGGCTCGTCGAGGAACAGCACCTTCGGCTCGTAGGAGAGCGCCTTGGCGATCAGCACGCGCCGGCGCATGCCGCCCGAAAGGTGGCGCAGCATCGTGTCCTTCTTGTCGTAGAGCGAAAGGTCGCGCAGGATCCGCTCGACCAGCGCGGGGTCCGGCGGACAGCCGTGCAGGCCGCGCGAGAAGGACACCGTGTTCCATACGGTCTCGAAGGCGTCGAGCGTCAGCTCCTGCGGCACGAGGCCGATGATCGCGCGGGTCTTGCGGTACTCGGCGAGGATATCGTGCCCGCCGACGGTCACGGTGCCGCCGCTCGGCGTGACGATGCCGCAGATGATCGAGATCATCGTCGTCTTGCCCGCGCCGTTCGGCCCGAGCAGCGCGAGGATCTCGCCCTCCTCGATGTCGAGGTCGACGCCCTTCAGCGCCTTGAACCCCGTTGCGTAACTCTTGGTGAGATTGCGGATGGAAACGATGGGCGCCATGGGACGGTCCGGAGAGAGGGAATTTCATGCGGAAGGACACCCTATATGGCGTATCCTTTGTCAATTTTCACCCGCGAGACGGAAAAAAGTTGCTCATCCGTAGATGCTGTATAGGAAGCGCAGCGAGACCAGGATCAGGAAGACGCCGAAGCCGGTTTCGAGCTGCCGCTTGCTCATGGCATGCGCCAGCCGCACGCCCCAGGGCGTCACGATCAGCGCGATCGGCGTGATGAGCGCGACGGCGATCCAGTTGATGAAGCCGGTGGAGCCCGGCGGCAGGCCCGGCGCGCCCCAGCCGGCCCAGGCATAGCCGAAGATGCCGGGAATGGAGATCAGCACGCCGACGCCCGACGACGTCGCCACCGCCTGGTGGATCGGCCGGCCGAACGAGGTCATGTAGGTGTTGTTGAGCACCCCGCCGCCGATGCCCATGAGGCCGGAGAGCGTGCCGATCGCCACGCCGGCGGCCTGGTTGACGAGGCCGGCCGGCAGCCTGTCCCCCACCCGCCAGCTGTCCCGGTTGAAGAGCATGCGGATCGCCACGAGCAGCGCGATGCAGACGAAGACGAGGCGCAGGCCGACGCTCGATATCGCCGCGGCGATCACGGAGGCGAGGATCGCGCCGAGCGGCAGCGCGATGAGCCAGCTCCTCAAGAGGTCGACGTCCACCGCGCCGCGCAGGCGATGCGAGGTGAAGGAGCGCACCGACGTCGGCACGATGATGGCGATGGAGGTTCCGACGGAAAGGTGCATGCGCACGGCCTCCGGCACGTCGAGGTAGCCGAACACCTGGTAGAAGACCGGCACGAGGATGGCGCCGCCGCCGATGCCGAAGATGCCGGCAAGCAGGCCGGAGACGACGCCTGCGGCAACGAGCGCGAGCGCGAACAGGGCAAGATCGGCGAAGGGCGGCATGGAAGGCTTCCGGGGATTGTCGGGCGGGGCGGCGACTCGCGCAAATTTCGCGCGGGCGGCGGCCAACTGTCATCAAACCGTGACCGATTTCAACCATCGTCTGCGCGAGGCCGAAGGGAACGGTTTGCACCCCGCTCACTCCCCTTTCCCTGCCCCGGCAGCGGCCTTGCTCCCGGACCCTGAGGGAGCCCATCGGCGGCCCCATCCGCCTGCTTCCTCCGCGGAAGCCCGCATGCATCCCCGCCGGCCCGCCGGCGCGGATGATGGAATGTGACGTTCCAGGCAGCCGCCGCCCCTAGGCGTTCTGCCGCCCCCTTTTCGACCGGCGTCCCGCCGGTCTTTTTTTGCCCGCGGCAAACATGTCGCCTCACCCGGCCGACGCGTTGGTGAACACCGCGAGCTGATCGGCGAAGGCGCGCTTGTAGGCGGGCCGCGCCTCGCCGCGGGCGATATAGGCGGCAATGTTCGGAAACTCCTCCAGCAGGCCGGAGCGCTCCAGCCGGCGCAGCACTGTCACCATCATCAGGTCCCCGGCGCTGAATGCCCCGTCCAGCCAGTCGGCATCGCCGAGACGGCGGGAGAGTTCGTCGAGCCGGGTGCGCACGCGCTGATCGAGGAGCGGCTGGCGCTCGGCATACCAGGGCTTGTCGCGCTCCACCAGAAAGGCCATCGAGTGCTCGATGATCAGCGGCTCCACCGTGCTCAGCGCGGCGAACATCCACATGATCGCGCGCGCCCTCGCATCTGCATCGTCGGGCAGCAGGCCCGGATGACGCTCGGCGATGTGCAGCACGATCGCCCCGGATTCGAACAGGGCGAGATCACCGTCCTCATAGGTCGGGATCTGCCCGAAAGGATGAAGCGAGAGATGCGCGGGCTTCTTCAGCGCCGCGAAGGAGACGAGGCGAACCTCGTAGGGCTGGCCGACCTCCTCGAGCGCCCAGCGGACGCGCATGTCCCGCGCCAGTCCCCTGCCGCGGTCGGGAGAGCTTTCGAATGCGGTAATCGTCACGGTCATCATAGCCTCCATGGCTTGTCGCCTGGAAGACGCTCTGCCACGCACGTTTCCGACATCCGGGCCGAAGCAATTTGCGCGGGGCTACGACCCTACAGGCTGCAATGCCGGTAGCCGGACTTGCGCACGCGCAGGTCGAAGTGGAAGTGGTCCTTGTGGTAGCGGTCGCTGCCGGGGCCGAGCACGGTGGAGAAGTATTTGCAGCTGTCGCCGCGCACCGCCTTGAGCAGGCCCTTTTCGCGGAACGCGAAGAAGCCCTTCCTCTCGATGGCGATCGCCTTGCCGTTCTTCAGCACGATCTTGCCGACGTCGATGGCGTTGCCCTTGGCGTGTTCCGACATTGCGGCGCCGCGCCGCGAGTTCATCGTGCGGCAGGAATAGGACGACATCTGGTGGATGGCCGAAACGCCCGACAGGTAGCGCAGGCGCGCCGAGGGAACGAGCTCCTGCTTCACCCAGCGGGCGAAGGCTTCCGTGATCTGGCAGTTGACCTGCGCCGCCGGCTTGATCTGGATGCCGCCGGAAAGGCCGGAAAGCTCGACGGGCCATTGGATGCCGCAGGAGCGCCCGCGCGAGATGCGCGGCACGTCGCGGAACTTGACGCCGAGCTTCTTAAGCCTCTGGCGGCAGGCCTTTTCCGAGGCAGGCATGCCGCCCATGGTTTCGGGCGTCTGCATCGGGTTGTTGAGGCGCGGCAGGAAGGCGACCTGCTCCTCCTCCGCCGCCCGCGGGCGACGCCGGGTCGCGGCCTCGTCCGGCACGCGCAGGTACCCGCCGCCTTCCGCCGCGGCGCCGAGATCCATGCCCGCCTCGGACATCGGGATCATGTCAGGCTGGCCGATCTGCTGGGGCGTGTCCGTGCCGATGCCGTCGACCACGACCTGCGTCGCGTTGCCCTCGGCGATCTCGCCGGCCTGCGCTTCGGCAAGGCCCTCGACGCGCCCGACGCCGAGCCCTTCGTCCATGTTCACGCCGCCTTCGGGAACGGTGAGCATGCCCGAGGAGGCCTGCACGGGCTCGCCGACGCCCATGGCCTCGTCGCTGTCGATCATCGGCAGGCGCTTCCTTTCCGCGGCGGGCGTCGCCATCGCGGTATCGGCGGGCCCGCCGAAGTCGCCCGAAGGATAGGCCGCCGGATCGCCGCCGGCATCGCCCATGTCGGCCGGCACCCGCGCCACCTCCTCGGCCGGCACGATGGCGCTGACGCCGGCGCCGTCTATGTCGTCGGGCGGCGCCATGCCGCCGGAACAGGCGACGAGCATCGCCGGCAGGAGAAGCAGCCCGAGCGGCCTGCGGAGACGAGAAACAAACGCAATACCCATTGTCACTTCCGCCTGGCGTCCGCCTCCGCCCGATGCGGAGTCCCGGTTGCGCACATTCTTGTCCGGCGATGGTGCAGGCGGCTTTTGTCCGCATTCGGACGCCGGGCCTGAAAAACCGGATCGCAAGCCGACATGCCTGCATTTCCAGAAGATTTTGTCGCAACAGGGTAAAGGAAACGTTCCCGCCCGCCCCGCCGGAAACGAAAAACCCCGGCGCGTCCGGCGCCGGGGCAAGGGTGTCCGGAGATCGTCTTTTCGGTTATGCGGCGCGGCGCCGGTGGTCCGCCGCTCCGGCCGGGTTCAGCCGGAAGTTCCCGAGCAAGGCCTTCAATTGCTCGCTTTCCTGGGTCAGCGTCTGGCCGGCGGCATTGGTCTCCTCGACCATGGCGGCGTTCTGCTGGGTCATCTGGTCCATCTGGTTGACCGCCGTGTTCACCTCGGCAAGGCCGGTCGCCTGCTCGCGGGCCGCCGTCGCGATCGACGTCACCTGCTCGTTGACCTTGTTGACGAGAAGCTCGATCTCGGTGAGCGCGTCGCCGGTCGAGCGCACCAGCGCGACGCCGGTCCCCACTTCGGCGGCCGAGTTGCTGATGAGGCCCTTGATCTCCTTGGCCGCATTGGCCGAGCGCTGGGCAAGCTCGCGCACCTCCTGCGCCACGACCGCGAAGCCACGGCCCGCCTCGCCCGCCCGCGCCGCCTCGACGCCGGCATTGAGCGCGAGCAGGTTGGTCTGGAAGGCGATCTCGTCGATCACGCCGATGATCTGGCTGATGCGGCTGGAGGCGTCCTCGATGCGGCTCATGGCGGCGACGGCATCGCGCACGATCGTGCCCGAACGGCCGGTCGACTGCTTCGTTTCGGCCACCATGCGGCTCGCCTCGGCGGCGCGTTCGGAGGCGCTGCGCACCGTCGCCGTGATCTCGTCGAGCGCGGCCGCGGTTTCCTCGAGCGAGGCGGCCTGCTGTTCCGTGCGGTGCGAGAGGTTGTTGGCCGCTTCCGCGATGCCGCCGGCGCTGCCGTGCACGATGTCGGTGGAACGGGCGATCGCGTGGATCACGCTGGAGAGCGCGTCGACCGCGCGGTTGAAGTCGTCGCGCAGCTTGGCGTATTCCGGCGCGATCGCATCGATCGAAACCGTCAGGTCGCCGTTGGCAAGGCGCTCCAGCGCGCTGCCGACGACGTGCATGGCATCCGCCTGGACCTGGCTGATCTCGCGCTGGCGGCGCTCGCTCTCGCTGCGCTCCTCGTCGAGGCGAACCTGCTGCTCGCCCTCGCGGGCCCGCAGCTCGGCGCGCTCGGCGACGGAGCGGCGCAGGACCGAAACCACCTTCGCCATCTCGCCGATCTCGTCCCTGCGGTCGGTCTCCGGCACGTCGCCGGAAACGTCCTCGTCGGCGATCGCCTGCATGGAGGCCTTGAGGCGGCGCACGGGGTCCGTCACGCTCTTCACGATCGCATAGGCCGCCAGCATGATCGCAAGGCCGCCGATGCCGAGGATCACCGCCGTCTCGATCGCGTTGCGGCGGAACATGGCGGAAAGGTCGTCGGCATAGACGCCCGTGCCGACGACCCAGCCCCAGGGCGCGAAGCCGGCGACGTGGGAATATTTCAGCACCGGCTCCTCGAAGCCCGGCTTCGGCCAGTAATAGTCGACGAAATCCTGGCCGGTCGGGCTCGCCTTCACGGCCTTGACGAATTCCTGGAAGATGTGCTTGCCCGTCGGGTCGGCCATGCCGGACTGGTCCGTGCCGTCGAGTTCCGGCTTGATCGGATGCATGACGATGACGGAGCTCATGTCGTTGATCCAGAAGTAGCCGCTGTCCTCGTAGCGCAGCGCCCGCACCGCGTCCTTCGCCCGCGTCTGCGCCTCTTCGCGCGTCAGGGCGCCCGCCGTCTCCAGCTCGTGGTAATGTTTGAAGAGCGTCAGCATGCTCTGGTCCATCGCGGCGAGCTTCGACTTGCGCTCGGCGACCATCGCGCCCTGATAGTGGTAGAGACTGTAGACGAGCGCCCCGGCAAAGATGGTCAGGGCCAGCCCGACAAGCAACGACAGGCGCGTGGATATTCTGAGATTCTTCACCGGGTCCTCCTCGACGTCCCGGGGCGCAGTGCCCCTTGTGCTCAAAGGTCCGGGAAACACTTTAAAATCATCTAAAATTGCAACTATCAGTTTTTAGAGATTGAGCATGCCCTGAAATGCCGGGGCCGGCCTTCCAGCTCCGCATCCTCCCCCTTTCTCCGTCCGGCGCATTCGGCTAGACCGGAAGGAACCATGGAGAGGACCGCATGACCGATACCCATATGCCGAACGGACAGCTCACCCTTCGCACGCTCGCCATGCCGGGCGACGCCAATGCCGCCGGCGACATCTTCGGCGGCTGGGTCATGGCGCAGATGGACCTTGCCTCCGGCATCCGCGCCGCCGAGCGGGCGCGCGGCCGCGTCGTGACCGCCGCCGTCAAGGAGATGGCCTTCGAGCTGCCGGTCAAGATCGGCGACACGCTCAGCATCTATACGGACATCGCCCGCGTCGGCCGCACCTCGATCACGCTCACCGTCGAGGCCTGGGCGCAGCGCTACCTCAGCACGACGCTGGAAAAGGTGACGGCCGCGACCTTCGTGATGGTCGCGCTCGACAGCCAGGGACGGCCGACGCCGGTTCCCGTCGAATAGACCGCCCGGGAGGGGCCGAATGGAACACGACATGCCGCCGGACCCGGCCGTCTTCGCGCATATCCGCGTGGTCATCGGCATGGTCATCAGTCTCAGCCTGGCCCGCGTGCTGACCGGGATCGCCGTGTTCATCCAGCATCCGGGAAAGACGAAGGTCTATCCCGTCCACCTTGCATGGGCGGGTTTCCTGATCCTCTACCTGCTGCATTTCTGGTGGTGGGAATTCCGCCTTCAGGTGCTGACGCCGATCGACTTCGGCGTCTACCTCTTCGTCGTCAGTTATTGCTGCCTCTTCTTCATGCTGGCCGTCCTGCTGTTTCCGACGACCCTCGACGACTACGCGGGCTACGAGGACTATTTCTACTCGCGGCGCAAATGGTTCTTCGGCGCCTTCGCCCTCGTCTTCGCCGTGGACCTTCTGGACACGGCGCTGAAGGGGATCGATTACTTCGACTCGTTCGGCTACGAATATCCCGTCCGCAACGTCGCCTTCATCGCTTTCTGCCTGCTTGCGGCATGGACGGCCGACCGCCGCTTTCACGCAACGTTCGTCACTCTCGGCATCGCATACCAGTTCAGCTGGATCTTCCGGGCCTTCGACCTCCTGAACTGAAAAGCCTCAGCTCTTGAAGACGAAGGCCGCGCCGGCGGCGATCAGGATGAAGCCGATGGCGTGGTTGAAGGTCAGGCTCTCCTTCAGCCAGAACACGGAAAAGCCGGCGAAGACCGCGAGGGTCACGACCTCCTGGATCGTCTTCAGCTGCGCGGCCGAATAGACCGCGTGGCCCATGCGGTTGGCCGGCACCGCCAGGCAATATTCGAAGAAGGCGATACCCCAGCTCGCCAGCACCGCCACGAACAGCGGCGCGGACTTGAACTTGAGATGGCCGTACCAGGCGAAGGTCATGAAGACGTTGGAGAGGCAGAGCAGCACGATCGGCCAGACGGCCGCGGGGTTGAGGCTGAAGGGCATCGGCGAATCCTGAAAGAGGGGAATATGCCGACGGCATAGCCGACCCGCCGGCGCCGTCAAGGCCGCGCCCTCGTGGATTCTCGCGATCCCCCGTTAAGACAATCTTATGCCCGCCGCCACACCATCCGCGCAGACCGCGAAACGGCGTGCCCCCCGGGCCGGGAACGAGAATGACCGACACCAGCCGGCTGATGCCGGTGGATGAATCGACAAGACGCCAGATTCTGTCCGCACAGGCGCTGTCCGTGCTGGACGGCATCATGCTGTCGCTCGCCGCCAACAGCTTCCTCGCCGTCACGACCGCCGCCGTGCTCTGGCTCGACGGCCCCAGCATGCAGATCCTGCTGTGGCTCGCCGCCGCGCTCGCCGTCAACCTCGCCCGCTATATCGGCGTGCGCATCGTCCGGCGGCTGAACTGCGCGGTCGAACGGCCGGAGCGCGCGCTCTTCGTTCTGTCCCTCAGTGCGCTCGGCGGCGGCCTGGTGTGGAGCCTGTCGCCCTTCATCGGCGCCGCGCATGGAACCGACGGCCTCAATCCCTACCTCATCTTCATCATCGGCGGCATCTGCGCCGGCTCGCTGATGCAGAGCACCGCCTATGCCCGCACCGCCCTTCTCTTCTCCGGCCCGCCGCTTGCCACGGCCTTCGTCTCGCTGCTGATCATCGGCACGACGGAATCCCTCGTCATCGCCGCCGATGCGCTGCTGCTCGCCGCCATGATGCTGCGCGCCAGCCAGCTCAGCGAAGCCGGCTTCATCCGCAGCCAGATCGACCGGCTGAAGGCGGTCGCGCTCGCCTCCTCGCTCTCCGACGCCAACGCGGAGATCCGCCAGTCCTATCACCAGCTCGCCTCGCTCGCGAACCGCGACCCGCTGACCGGCCTCGGCAACCGGGCGCTCTTCAACCAGCGCCTGCGCGGCCTGCTCACCGGCGCGCCGCCGGAGGGGACGATCGCCCTTCTCGCCATCGACCTCGACCGCTTCAAGGCGATCAACGACACGATGGGCCACGGCGCGGGCGATGCCGTGCTGATCGAGATCGCGCGCCGCCTCGCCAGCCTCACCGGTCCGACCGACACGGTCGTGCGCCTCGGCGGCGACGAGTTCGCCGTCATCGTCGAGGGCGACGGGGCGGAGGCCCGCGGGCGCGAGATCGGCGAAGGCATCGTGCGGCTCGCCGGCGACCCCATCTTCGTCGGCGACCGCCCCATCACGGTCGGCGCCAGCGCCGGCCTCGCCCTGCATCCGCAGCACGGCGAGACGGCCGACGATCTCTTCGCCAGCGCCGACATCGCGCTCTATGCCGCCAAGGAGGGCGGCCGGCGCCGCCTCGGCCTGTTCAATCCGGAGCTGAAGGCCCGCATCGAGCGCCAGCGCCTCATCGAGGCGACGCTGACGGAAGCCATCGAGAACCGGCAGCTGCTCGTGGTCTTCCAGCCGCAGGTCGAGCTGGCCACCGGCAGCGTCACCGGCTTCGAGGCGCTGCTGCGCTGGACGCATCCGGAGCTCGGCCCGGTCAGCCCGCCGGACATCGTGCGCGCCGCCCATGCCCTGCATATCTCGACGGCGCTGACCGGCTACGTCGCCACCTGCGCCGCCGAGCTGCTGCGCACGCTGCCCCGCCTCGGCCTGCCGCAGGCCGCCGTCGCGGTGAACGTCTCGCCGCGGGAGTTCTCCGGCGACACGCTGTCGCGCCTCCTGACCGAAATCGCCCGCGAGCACGAGGTCTCCCCCGCGCTGATGGAGATCGAGATCACCGAGGAGGCGACCCTCGACACCCAGGCCGCCGGCGCCGAGCTCGCCCGGCTGGAGGCCGCCGGGTTCCGCCTCGCGGTCGACGATTTCGGCGTCGGCCATTCCTCCCTCGCCTATCTCGTCAGCCTGCACATCGACCGGCTCAAGATCGACCGCAGCTTCGTCAAGGGCATCGCCGCGAGCCGCGAGAACCAGGCGCTCATCGCCGCCCTCGTCGGCATCGGCCGCGCGCTGTCCATCGACATCGTGGTGGAAGGCGTGGAGGAGGAAGAGGAGGCCGAAGTGCTGCGCATGCTCGGCTGCCGGCACGCCCAGGGCTATCATTTCGCCCGCCCCATGCCGGCGGCGGAGATCCCGCGCTGGCTGGACCAGCACGCCGCGCGCATCGCCCGCGGCGCCGACGGCAAGCCCTAGCGGCCGTGCCGACGGCAGCAAACCGCCGGCGTCACGGTTCAACCCCAGGCTTCCGCAAGGTAGCGCCGCATGTGCTCCTTGCGCCATGTCTCGAGGATCGCCGCATAGTCCCTGGCCGCGCCGTGCAGCGAAAGGTCGTCGAGCTTGTCCGCCCGGTAAAGGAGGAACGGCGGCTGCCACGGCAGGCCGCAGCGGTGGGCGGTCGCCTCCAGCGGGCGCAGCAGCTCCGCCATCGTGAAGCGGTTTGCGCCGGTCGGCGCATAGGCCTCCGGCACGTTGCCCGCCGTCGCCACCACGAGCAGGGGCTTGCCCTCCAGCAAGCGGCCTTCCGCCTCGTAGGCGACGTAGTACATGCGGGTCAGCACCGCATTCTGCCAGGCCTTGAGCAGTGGCGGCGCGCAATACCACTGGATCGGGAACTGCAGCACGATGCGGTCGGCCGAAAGCAGGCGCGCCACCTCCCGGCCGGCGTCGATGCGGCCGTCCGGATAGAGCGCATACATGTCCGCCACCTCGACGCCCGGCAGGCGGGCGGCGGCGCGGGCGAGCGCCGCATTGGCGCGCGAACGGTCGAGATCGGGATGGAAGAGGAGGATCAAGGTCTTGCTCATGGCGTCGTCTCCTGTGTTGACGCACGGAGAATGCCGTGATCGATTAAATCATTCCAATGGATGATTCATATATGCTATTATCGATCGCATGAATTTAAGATCGATCGACCTCAACCTTCTCGTCGTGCTCGACGCCCTGCTGGACGAGGCGCATGTCTCGCGTGCCGCCGCGAGGCTGAACCTCTCCCAGCCGGCAACCTCCAGCGCGCTGGACCGGTGCCGCCACCTTTTCGGCGACCCGCTCCTGGAGCGCGGCAAGGGCGGCATGCGGCTGACGCCGAAGGCCGAGGCCTTGCGCGATCCGATCAGGAACCTGCTCGTCGACATCGCCGCCGTCGTCGATGCGCCGGAGGAACCGCTGCGCGAGATCCACCGGACCGTCCGCATCACCACCGCCGACCATCCCGGCATCATCCTCGCCGGACCGCTGCACCGGGCTCTTGCCGGTTCCGCCCCCGGTATCGACCTCGTCATCCAGCCCTGGCACGGCGCGCCGGCCGCGCTCGATTCCCTCGCGCGGGGCGCCAGCGACATCGCCGTCTCGGTCTTCCCGGCCGTCGAGGAAGCCGCCTTCCATTGCGAAACGCTGCTGCACGAGCACTACGTCATCGCCATGCGGAAGGGCCATCCCGCCGCCGCCGCATTCTCCCTCGACCGCTGGCTCGAGTTCCCGCACATCCTCGTCTCGGGTCGCGGCGACGTCCGCAGCCCCCTCGACGACCAGCTCGCCGCCCTCGGCAGGTCCCGCCGCGTCGGCATCGTCGTGCCGAGCTTCCTGATGGTCCCGCCCCTCCTCGATGACAGCGACCTCATCGCCATGACGCCGGGCCACACCCTGCCGCCGGACGCGGCCGGACGCCTCCACATCCTCCCGCCGCCCATCCCCGTCCCCGGCTTCCCCCTCCATCTCGCCTGGCATCGCCGCCGCGACAAGGACCGCGCGGTGCAGCATGTGGCGAACGAGCTGCGGAAGGTCTTTGCCGGCCTCGGCGCCTAGCCGATCTTGTTGACCAGATGCGCGGTCGCCAGCAGCGTGACGAGGTCGCGGATCATCGGCCGGATATGGCGGTCGAAGTCGATGGCCGTGTCGAGCGGCGGCAGCTCGAAGAAGTCCTTCCTCGTCGGCACCAGCAGGTAGCAATCCCGGCCGCGCAGCGCGATGCGCACCACGTCGTCCCGCCATTCGGTCGCCAGGTAGTCGAGCGCCTTGGCGAGCGTGCCCTGCACGAGGGGCGTGGCGGCGTCCGGCCGGTCGGTGCGGAATTCGTGCGAGGCGTCCACCTCCGGATTGCCGCTGGTCACCGGCGCCAGGCCGGAGCCGCCGAAAAGGTCCCGCATGAAGCGCCGGAGCGCATTCGGCCTGCGCGCCGCCAGCAGCAAGCCGGGAAACACCTCCTCCCGCGCGAAATGGAAGATCACGCCGTTGAAGGTGGTCTGCCTGCTCTTGCCGCTGCCGGTGCTCAGTTCCGTTTCCGCAAGGGTGAAGACCAGCCCCTCGTGCGCGCCGGCGATCATGTCGCCGTGCACGCTGCGGTCGCGCGGCACGAAGTCCTTGCCCGGCATGCCGTCCATGAAGCCCGGCGTCCCGCCGTGCGCGTACCGCACCCCCTCGACGAAGCCGAAGACGAGCGGCAGCATGCGGTCGCGCAGGGCCTGCTGGAAACGCTTCGCCGGCGCGACGGCGAACTGCCAGACGACGCCGCCCCCGAGGGCCAGGAAGACGAGCACGATGCCGAACCAGTTCATCTCGAACCTGGTCAGCGCCATACGGGCGAGGAAGCCGGCGAGGAGGAGATAGGAGCCGAAGATCAGCAGCAGGCGCATGCGCATCTCGCGCGCCACCTTCGGCCGCTCGGCGTTGTAGGCCGTCACCGCCGCGCGCAGGGTCCTCAGCGCGGCCTCCTTCGGCATCAGCGCCGCATCGTCCACAATCGCGTCCATGACCGCCCCTCCCCAAGCCAAAAGGATAACGGCCGGGGCCGGCGGCAAATTCGTTTCCCTTTTGTACTCATCACCCCTTTCCTTTCGCGCTGACTCTCTCCATATTCCCCGCATGGCCAGATCACCGAAGAAATCCGCCGCCTCGAACCCCGGTTTCGAGGAAGCCCCGCAATCGCCCTTCGAGGGAGAGCCGCTCTCGGGCAGCGTCTCCGACTGGGTGAGGCAGCTCGAGGCCGAGGCGGAAGCCTCCAGCGTCGAGAGCCGCCGCGAGGTCGCCTCCAAGGCCGGAAAGCACCGCAAGACGGTGGAGAACGCCGCGCGCCGCCACACCGAGCAGGTCGAGGCGGAGGCCAGAGCGAAGCGCGGCGGCCATGCGGCCGTGAGCGCAAGCAAGACCTCCCGCGGCGTCTCGATCGGCGGCTCGTCCGACCCGAAGACCCGCGCCGCCGCCGGCCTCAACCCGGTCTCCGGCCTCGACGTCTCGCTGGAGGACGCCGCCGCGCTGGAGAAGGGCTCCGGCGTCACCGCCACCGTGGAGGCCCTGTCGAAGCTCATCGAGAGCGGCAACCCGCTGTTCAAGGACGGCAAGCTCTGGACGCCGCACCGCCCGCCCCGGCCGGAAAAGTCGGAGGGCGGCATCCCGATCCGCATGGTCAGCGACTACCAGCCGGCCGGCGACCAGCCGACGGCCATCCGCGACCTCGTCGAGGGCCTGAATTCCGGCGAGCGCAGCCAGGTCCTGCTCGGCGTCACCGGCTCGGGCAAGACCTTCACCATGGCAAAGGTGATCGAGGAGACGCAGCGCCCCGCCGTCATCCTCGCGCCGAACAAGACGCTGGCCGCCCAGCTCTACAGCGAGTTCAAGAACTTCTTCCCGGAGAACGCGGTCGAATACTTCGTCTCCTACTACGACTACTACCAGCCGGAGGCCTACGTCCCGCGCTCGGACACCTATATCGAGAAGGAGAGCTCGATCAACGAGCAGATCGACCGCATGCGCCACTCCGCGACGCGCTCGCTCTTGGAGCGCGACGACTGCATCATCGTCGCCTCGGTCTCCTGCATCTACGGTATCGGCTCGGTCGAGACCTACACGGCCATGACCTTCCAGATGCAGGTCGGCGATCGGCTCGACCAGCGCCAGCTGCTGGCCGACCTCGTCGCCCAGCAGTACAAGCGCCGCGAGGCCGATTTCCAGCGCGGCTCCTTCCGCGTGCGGGGCGACACGATAGAAATCTTCCCCGCCCACCTGGAGGATGCCGCCTGGCGCATCTCCATGTTCGGCGACGAGATCGACGCCATCACCGAGTTCGACCCGCTGACCGGCCACAAGACCGGCGAGCTGAAATCGGTGAAGATCTACGCCAACAGCCACTACGTCACCCCGCGCCCCACCCTCAACGGCGCCATCAAGGCCATCCGCGAGGAGCTGAAGCACCGCCTCGCCGAGCTGGAGAAGGCCGGTCGCCTCCTGGAGGCGCAGCGCCTGGAGCAGCGCACGCGCTACGACCTGGAGATGCTGGAGGCCACCGGCTCCTGCGCCGGCATCGAGAACTATTCGCGCTATCTCACCGGCCGCCGCCCCGGCGAGCCGCCGCCGACCCTCTTCGAATACGTGCCGGACAACGCCCTCATCTTCATCGACGAGAGCCACGTGACGATCCCGCAGATCGGCGCCATGTACCGCGGCGACTTCCGCCGCAAGGCGACGCTGGCCGAATACGGCTTCCGCCTGCCCTCCTGCATGGACAACCGGCCGCTGCGCTTCGAGGAATGGGACGCCATGCGCCCGGACACCATCGCCGTCTCGGCGACGCCCGGCGGCTGGGAGCTGGAGCAGTCCGGCGGCGTCTTCGCCGAGCAGGTCATCCGCCCGACCGGCCTCATCGACCCGCCCGTCGAGGTGCGCCCGGCGAAAAGCCAGGTGGACGACGTGCTGGGCGAGATCCGCGCCACCGCACAGGCCGGCTACCGCACGCTCGTCACCGTGCTCACCAAGCGCATGGCCGAGGACCTCACCGAATACCTGCACGAGCAGGGCGTGCGCGTGCGCTACATGCACTCGGACATCGACACGCTGGAGCGCATCGAGATCATCCGGGACCTGCGCCTCGGCGCCTTCGACGTGCTGGTGGGCATCAACCTCCTGCGCGAGGGCCTCGACATTCCCGAATGCGGCTTCGTCGCCATCCTCGACGCCGACAAGGAAGGTTTTCTGCGCTCGGAGACCTCCCTCATCCAGACCATCGGGCGTGCGGCGCGAAACGTCGACGGCAAAGTCATCCTCTATGCCGATACGATCACCGGCTCCATGCAGCGCGCCATGGACGAGACGGCCCGCCGCCGCGAGAAGCAGATGGCCTACAACGAGGCCAACGGCATCACCCCGGAATCGGTGAAGGCGAAGATCTCCGACATCCTCGACTCGGTCTACGAGCGCGACCACGTGCGCGCCGACATCTCCGGCGTCTCCGGCAAGGGCTTCGCGGATGCCGGCCACCTCGTCGGCAACAACCTCAAGGCCCATCTCGAAGCGCTCGAAAAGCAGATGCGCGACGCCGCCGCCGACCTCGACTTCGAGGCCGCCGCCCGCATCCGCGACGAGATCAAGCGCCTCAAGGCCGCCGAACTCGCCGTCCTGGACGACCCGATGGCGCGGGACGAAGCGAGGGCGCAGGAAGGCGGCAGGGGCGGGAAAGCCCGCCGCGAGTCGATCTCCCCCCTTGAGGGGGAGATGTCCGGCAGGACAGAGGGGGGTGGTCCTTCCGGCACCCCCTCGGCGAAATCCCGCCCCACCTCTCCTCCGTCATCCTCCTCCTCGGGCCTGACCCGGGGATCCACGACCGCATCCACTTCCCTCTTCCAGAAACCCTCGCTCGACGACATGGGCCCGGGCACCGACACCGAACGCCCGCTCTTCCGCAAGCCGCATCTGGACGAGATGGGCCGCGACGTCGCCACCCCGGCCGGCAAGTCGCTCTTCCGCAGGAACACCCTCGACGAAATGACCGTCGGCCGCACCGAAAAGCCCGTCACCGGCGACCTCCCGGAACGCCCGCCGGAAACCCTCTCCACCAAGAAACGCCCGGCGCCGGCAACCGAAGGCCAGCCGGAGCGCATGACCTCTCCATCGTCATCCGCCTCTCCGCCGTCATCCTCGGGCTCGACCCGAGGATCCACCGACGACGCAAAACCCGCCCGCCGGGGAAAGATCGGCGTGGGGAGCTACGAGGATGCGGGCGAGGTGAAGCGCAAGGGGCGGACGAAAGGCAAGACCGGCCGGCCGGGGCGCTGAGAAATCACTTATGAAGAATGGCAGGTGAAGGCGCCCTACTCCGCCGCCTCGCCCTTCACCTCTTCCATCCGCACCGGATCCGGCGGTGCGGCGAGCTCGTAGGAATAGCCTTCCAGCATGGCGTAGGCCTGCTCTATGGCCTGGATCTGGCCCTCCGCGTTGCGGATCGCCTCGGTGATCGACTGCGAGCGGGCGCGCAGCATGGAGCCCAAAAAGTCCGTGCCGGACTTGCGGCCGAGCCGGTCGATATGCTGGCGCACGCGGTTGCGGTGGCGTTCGAGCTCCAGGATGTGGAAGCGGCTCTTGACGATGTCGTCGGAGAGTTTTCGCCGCATAGCGGCGAGCGGATCGAAGCTGCCGGGCTCGCGCTCGTCGAGGATGACGTCGTTGACGAGCGGTTCGAGCAGCATCAGCCCCTTGAGGTCGCGCGGGTCGGCGAGCTGCGGGTCGAAGCCGGTGTCGTCGAAGACTTTTCGCCGCACGGGGTCGCGCAGGAGGTCGTAGCAGGCCTGGAGGCGGGCGAACTGGTCGGCGTCGCCGCCCGAATCGGGATGCATGCCCTTGGCGGCCTTGCGGTAGGCGGCCTTCACCGCGCTGTCGTCGGCATCGCGCTCTATTCCGAGCATGGCGTAGGGATCGATCACGCGGCCACCTGTCTATGTCTCTGCATTGCCTGTCTGTTCCTTACGCCGTTTTCCGACCCCGAGGGGACGAAATTGTGGTGACGCCAAGGCCGATACACAGAAAGCGCTATTCCGCCGCCTCGACCCCGGTTTCGGCGGGAGCACGCGCGGAGAGCACCGCCGCGAAGGCCGCCTCGATCACCTCCGGCCCGGCCCCCGGCTTCGTCGCCTCGGCCGAAAGGATCTGCCGGTAGCGCCGCGCGCCCGGAAAGCCCTGGAAGAGGCCGACCATGTGCCGCGTCACATGCGCCACCCGTCCGCCCCGCGCGATGACATCGCCCGCATAGGCCGCCATCGCGTCGCGCACCGCCTCCCAATAGGCGGCGGGAAGGTCCTGCGGATTGGAGGGAATGCCCAGAGGTCGGCCTCCCAGAAGCGGATGCGGAAAAAGATGATCCACGCCCGTCAGAACGCCGCTATCCTGATAGGCAGCCCTGCCGAGCATGACACCATCGAGGCCGTCCATCTCCTCAACAGCCTGGCTCAATGTGTGAAGCCCGCCGTTGAGGCCGATGAAAAGGTTCGGGTTTTCCGCCTTCAGCCGGCGCACGAGGCCGTAATCGAGCGGGGGGATGTCCCGGTTCTCCTTCGGCGACAGGCCCTGCAGCCAGGCTTTCCTAGCATGGACCCAGAGGGCGTCCGCGCCGGCGGCCGAGACGCGCGAGACGAGGCTGCGCAGCGCCACCTCCGGGTCCTGGTCGTCGACGCCGATGCGGCACTTGACGGTGACGGGGATGGCGACCGCCGCCTTCATCGCCGCCACGCAATCGGCGACGAGGTCCGGCTCGCGCATCAGGCAGGCGCCGAAGGTGCCGGATTGCACCCGGTCCGAAGGGCAGCCGACATTGAGGTTGATCTCGGCATAGCCGAAGCCCTCGCCGACCCGCGCCGCCTGCGCAAGCTTGCCCGGATCGTTGCCGCCGAGCTGGAGGGCGACCGGATGCTCCACGGCGTCGAAGCCTAACAGCCGGTCGCGGTTGCCGCGCAGGATCGCGTCGGCGACGACCATCTCGGTGTAGAGCAGCGCGTTCCGCGTCAGCTGCCGCGCGAAGACGCGGTAGTGCCGGTCCGACCAGTCGATCATAGGCGCGGTGGCGAAGATCTTCGCCCCCGTCTCCAGGGCCCGCCGGTAGAATGTGCCTGCATTCGTCATGGCCGGGCTCTTACTCCAAACGCGGCGGAAAAACCACCCTCGGCCTTTCCCCGCCCCGCCGGGCCGGTGCTAGAGTGCCTCGCAGGGAATCAAACCGCCGGAGGACGCCCATGCCGCTCTATGCCCTCGACGACCGCACGCCCACCCTTCCCGCCGAGGACCGCTACTGGGTGGCGCCCGACGCCAATGTCATCGGCAAGGTCATCCTCGGCGAGGATGTCGGCATCTGGTTCGGCGCGACGCTGCGCGGCGACAACGAGCCGATCATCGTCGGCGCGCGCACCAACATCCAGGAGGGCGTCGTCGTGCATACCGATCCCGGCAAGCCGGTCATCATCGGCGAGGGATGCACGATCGGCCACGGCGCCATCGTCCATGGCTGCACCATCGGCAACAATTCGCTGATCGGCATGGGGGCGACGGTGCTGAACGGGGCGGTGATCGGAAGCAATTGCCTCGTCGGCGCGGGTGCGCTTGTGACGGAGGGCAAGGTCTTCCCCGACAATTCCCTGATCGTCGGCTCGCCCGCCAAGGCGATCCGCACGCTGGACGCGGAGGCCGTCGAGGGCCTGAAGAGATCCGCCGAAAGCTACGTGCGCAACTGGCAGCGCTTCCGCAAGGGGCTGAAGCCGATCGGCTGAGGTCAGGCGCATCCCGCGCAGGTGCCGCGGATCTCGATCGTCGTCTTGCCGGTCTTGAAGTTGCGGTCGCGGGCAAAGTTCTTCAGCCGCTCCTCGATCACGTGGTCGTGGAACTCGGTGACCTGGCCGCAGGTCTCGCAGATCGTGAATGCCGTAAGGCCGTGCGCGTGGCAGCCGTCCTCCGGATGGGCGCAGGCCACGAACGCGTTGATGCTTTCCAGCCGGTGCACGAGGCCGAATTCCAGGAGCTTGTCGAGCGCCCGGTAGACCTGGAGCGGCGCGCGGAACCCGCTGTCGCGCAGCTTGTCGAGGATCGAGTAGGCGCTGAGCGGGCCGTCGGCATGCGAGAGCACGTCGAAGACGAGGCCCTGGTTGCGGGTCAATTGCTGCGTGGTCACGGAATGTGTGGTCATGCCCGGCCTCCCTGGCTTGCCGCCGAATGTTCCGCTCCGCCCGTCCTCGGCCGCGTCAGCAGGCTTAGAATGAAGAGCCCGAGCGCTGCAACCACGATCGAGGGACCGGAAGGCGTGTCGAATTTCAAGGAACCGAAGAGCCCGCCGACGACGGCCAGCGCCCCGATGAGCGAGGCGAGCACCGCCATGATCTCCGGGCTCGTGGAAAAGCGCCGCGCGGTGGCGGCGGGGATGATCAAGAGCGAGGTGATCAGCAGGATGCCGACGATCTTCATGGCGATGGCGATGACGAGCGCCATCAGCAGCATGAAGGCGAGCCGCGCCCGTTCCGGCTGCAGGCCCTCGGCCTCCGCCAGCTCCGGGTTGACCGTCGAGGCGATCAGCGGCCGCCACATCCAGACGATGGCGAAGGTGACCAGGATGCCGCCACCCCAGACGAGGTCCACGTCGGCGCGCGAGACGGCGAGGATGTCGCCGAACAGGAAGCCGACGAGGTCGATGCGCACCCAGGTCATGAAGGAGACCATGACGAGTCCGATCGCCAGCGTCGCATGCGAGAGGATGCCGAGCAGCGCGTCGGTGGAGAGCGTGCCGCGCTTCTGGAGGAGGAGCAGCAGCAGCGAGACCGTCGCCGCGACGATGAAGACGCTGAGGAGCAGGTTGACGTCCATCAGCAGCGACAGGGCGACCCCGAGCAGCGCCGAATGGGCCATCGTATCGCCGAAATACGCCATGCGCCGCCAGACGACGAAGCAGCCGAGCGGGCCGGCGGTGATGGCAAGGCCCACCCCGGCGACGAGCGCGCGCGTGAAGAAATCGTCAAGCATCGCGCCGCTCCCCGCCGGCGGGCGCCGGGCCGTGGTCCTCGCCGCAGCCGCAGTCCGGCCCGTGCGCATGCACGATCCGCATCGGTCCCGCCCGGCCGCCGGCCGGCAGCACCTGGTCGTGGTGGCCGTCGCCATGGTGCCCGTCATCCGGCCGGCAGTCGTCGGTGATCGAGCCGTCGGCATGCAGCACGCGACCGTCCGGCAGATGCGTGTGGTCGTGGTGATGGCTGTAGAAGGCGAGCGTCTGGCCGGCCCGCGCGCCGAAGAGCCGCAGGTATTCCGGGCTCTGGCTGACGGTTTCCGGCGTGCCGCGGCAACAGACATGGCCGTTGAGGCAGATGACGGTATCCGTCTCCGCCATCACGACATGCAGGTCGTGCGAGATGAGGAGGATGCCGCAGCCGGTCGTGTTGCGGATGGTCTTGATGAGGTCGTAGAGCGCGATCTCGCCGGAAAAGTCGACGCCCTGCACCGGCTCGTCGAGCACCAGGAGGTCCGGCTTGCGGGCGATGGCGCGGGCGAGCAGCGCGCGCTGGAACTCGCCGCCGGAAAGGTGCTGCACCTCCGCGCGGGCGAGATGGCGGATGCCGGTCGCTTCCAGCGCCGCGTCGATCTCCGCCCCCTTCAGCGGCGCGGTCAGCGTCATCAGCCGGTCGACGGTGAGCGGCATGGTCCAGTCGACGGCGAGCTTCTGCGGCACGTAGCCGACCTTGAGGCCCGCCTTGCGCTCCACCCTGCCCTCGTCGGCCTTCAGGACGCCGATCGCCGCCTTGGCGGTGGTCGACTTGCCCGAGCCGTTGGGGCCGATCAGCGTGACGATCTCGCCCGGCGCGATGGAGAACTCCACGCCGCGCACGAGCCAGCGCCCTTGCCGGCGCACGCCGACGCCCGCAAGCGAGACGAGCGGCTGGACGGTCTTGGTTGGGGTTTGCAGCATCATTTTTTCCGAAAGCCTGTTGCCACCTGCTATGGCACACGTTATAGCGTAACGCAATTGATGTAATAACATTACGCTCACATTCAAGACGGAGATCCCCATGCAAAAGGCCGTTCGCGCCCTCCTCCTCTCCACCGCGCTCCTTGCCGCCGGCGCCTCTGCCGCCAAGGCCGAAACGCCGAACGTCGTCGTTTCGATCAAGCCGATCCATTCGCTCGTCGCCGCCGTCATGCAGGGCGTCGGCGAGCCGGGCCTGATCGTGGAGGGCGGCGCCTCGCCGCACACCTATTCGCTGAAGCCGTCCAATGCCGCGCTGCTGCAGGATGCGGACGTCATCTTCTGGGTCGGCCACGGACTGGAGGCCTTCCTCGAAAAGCCGCTGGAGACGCTGGGCAGCAAGGCGACCGTCGTCGAGCTGGAGGACGCGCCCGGCCTCGAAAAGCTGCCCTTCCGCGAGGGCGGCCCCTTCGAGGCGCATACGCACGAAGGCGAGGAAGGGCATGACCATGCTCATGAAGGCCATTCCCACGACGAGGACGGCCATGATCAGGCCGGCAAGGCCGAGGAAGGCCACGACCACGCCCACGGCGAGGAAGCCGGCCACGAGGGCCACGGGCACGGCGCGTTCGACATGCACCTGTGGCTGAGTCCGGACAATGCCCGCGCCATCGCCGCGCAGGCGGCCAAGGTGCTCGCCGAAAAGGACCCGGCCAACGCGGACGCCTACAACAGGAACCTCGCCGGCCTGAACGAAAAGCTCGCCGCGCTCGACAAGGAGGTCGCCGAGACCGTCGCACCGGTGAAGGAGAAGCCCTTCATCGTCTTCCACGACGCCTACCAGTATTTCGAGCATCACTACGGCGTCCAGGCCGCCGGCTCCATCACCGTCAGCCCGGAAAACCTGCCCGGCGCCGAGCGCCTGAACGAGATCCGCGAGAAGGTGAAGACCCTCGGCGCGACCTGCGTCTTCGCCGAACCGCAGTTCGAGCCGAAGCTCATCAACGTGGTGATCGAGGGCACCGACGCGAAATCCGGCACGCTCGATCCGGAGGCGGCGACGCTGGAGCCCGGCCCGGACCTCTATTTCACCCTGATGAAGGGCATCGCCACGTCGCTGCGCGATTGCCTCGGCGGCGGCAGCTGAGGGCACGGCGGCGCGGGCCGGGCTACGGCAGCAGCATCGAACACAGGCGAGGTCATCCCGCCTCAACGGGTTGACGGACCTTGCGCCAAGCACGCGTCACCCTCGGGCTTGCCCCGAGGGCCGACCGTGACGAAGGAGGGCTGGGCGGACTTTGCCGGCATTCCGAGGCGGGACCATCCCGCCTTTTTCGGACGAAAAAATGTAATGATATAACATTAAGGAAATGACCATGGACAACCGCCTCCCCGTGACCGTCCTCTCCGGCTTCCTCGGCGCCGGCAAGACGACGCTTCTGAACCATGTGCTCAACAATCGCAGCGGCCTGCGCGTCGCCGTGATCGTCAACGACATGAGCGAGGTCAACATCGACGCCGCGCTCATCCGCGACGGCGTGGCGGATCTCTCACGCACGGACGAGCAGCTCGTCGAGATGACGAACGGCTGCATCTGTTGCACGCTGCGCGACGACCTCCTCAACGAGGTGCGGCGCCTCGCGGAGATGAACCGCTTCGACTACCTGCTGATCGAATCGAGCGGCATTTCCGAGCCGCTGCCCGTCGCCACCACCTTCGACTTCCGCGACGAGAACGGCTTCAGCCTGTCGGATGTCGCCCGTCTCGACACGATGGTGACGGTGGTCGATGCGGCGAACCTGCTGAAGGACTACGGCTCGCAGGATTTCCTCGCAGAGCGCGGCGAGACGGCCGGCGAAGGCGATACGCGCACGCTGGTGGAGCTGCTGGTCGAGCAGATCGAGTTCGCCGACGTGGTGGTGCTCAACAAGGCCGGCGCCGCCCGCCCCGCCGACCTCCTCGCTGCCCGCCAGATCGTCGGCGGCCTCAATGCCTCGGCCCGCGTGATCGAGACGGATTTCGGCCGCGTCGAGCTTTCCGACATCCTCGGCACCGGCCGTTTCGACTTCGACAAGGCGAGCGAGCATCCGCTTTGGTTCAAGGAGCTGTACGGCTTCAAGGACCATGTGCCGGAAACGGAGGAATACGGCATCCGCTCCTTCGTCTACCGTGCGCGCAAACCCTTCCATCCGGCCCGCTTCAAGGCTTTCCTCGACGAGAGCTGGCCGGGCGTCATCCGCGCCAAGGGCTTCTTCTGGCTCGCCACCCGCCCGCACCATGTCGGCGAGATGAGCCAGGCGGGCGCGCTCGTCAGGAGCGGCCGGCTCGGCCTTTGGTGGGCGTCCGTGCCGCGCCAGCACTGGCCCGCGGACAAGGCCGCGCTCGACGCCATCGCGCGCGCTTGCGATCCCGTCTGGGGCGACCGGCGGCAGGAACTCGTCTTCATCGGTGCGGACCCGATGGATGAAGCCGGGATCCGCCGCCGGCTCGATGCCTGCCTGCTGGCGGCGGAATCGTTCGAGCCGGCGCGCTGGGCGAACCTGCCGGACCCCTTTCCGCTGTGGGTCCGCCAGGCCGGCTGATCAGGCAAGGCCGGTATAGGCGAACCGCGCGAAATCCGCGGGCGCCGCCCGTCCGGTAATATCGAAGGCGAACATGCCGACGAAGGCGCCGGTGAAGGAGCCATGCTCTCCCCGCCCGCCCTCGTCGGAAACGACGCCGGCATCCAGCACCGGGCCGATCGCCTGCCAGGCATCGGCGCCGGCCGGACGCCAGAAGAACCGGAGATCGTTGCCGCGCACCTCCGCCGCAAGCTCCAGGGGCCCCTCGCCGACCGTAACGCCGCTGCCGGCCGGGAAGGTGAGGCTTCCGTCCGGATAGTCGCCCGGGCAGGACAGGATGGTCAGCACGCGGCCGAGCGTCTCGTGCATCGTCAGCCCGAGCGCGTGGAACTTGTAGCGGTTGTAGTAGTGCGTCAGCCCCGCGACCTGCTGGTAGACCTCGGGCGCGGCCTCGATCACCGTCTCGGCGCGGAAGGCGTGATGCTCCTGCCGGCGCGCCACCAGCGCCTGCTCGAACCAGCTGCCGATGCTTTCCCGGCCGAAAAGCCTGAGATGGCCCGGCCGTGCGCAGAGCGAGAAGATGCGCTCCGGCTCCGGCGTGCGCAGCCACTGGAAGTCGGCGGGCAACGTCCCTTCGGAGAAATCGTGGGAAACGCTGCCCGGTTTGCCGACGCCCGCCGCACCGTCCGGCGCGGGCACCTCCACCGCCGGCACCGGCGAGCCATGCTCCAGGTAGAGCCAGCCGTCCTCGCGCCAGGTGCATTTCTGGAGCGCCGTTTCGCGCCCCAGCGTGCAGCGGCGCCGCGGCGGCAGCGGGCGGCCGCACAGATGGGTGTGGTAGGCCCCGCCGTCCGGCGTCTCGACATATTGCCCGTGCCCCGCCCGCTGGAGCGGCGCGTCCGGATGGTCCTTCGCGGTGATCAGGTGGATGTCCGGGTGCATCTCGTACGGCCCGTCGACCGTCCTGGCGCGCGCCATCGTCACCGCATGGTCGTAGCCGGTGCCGCCCTCCGCCGTGGTAAGATAGTACCAGCCGCCCCGCTTGAAGAGATGCGGCCCTTCCACCAGGCCCTGCCTGCTGCCCGAAAAGATGTTCTTCACCGGGCCGACCAGCCGTTTCGTCGCCGGGTCCCATTCCTGCAGCAGGATGCCGTCGAAGGCGTTGTGTGCGGCGCCGCTGTGGCTTTCCGGACGGTGGTTCCACTGCATGTTGAGGAACCATTTCCGCCCGTCCTCGTCGTGGAACAGCGAGGGATCGAAGCCGGAGGAATTGACGTAGACTGGATCGGACCATTCCCCCTCGATGGCCGGCGCCGTGACGATGTAGTTGTGCGCGTCCTTGAAGGCGCCGTCGAAGCGCTTGACGTCGGTATAGACAAGCCAGAACAGCCCGTCGGCATGGGAAAGGCAGGGCGCCCAGACGCCGCAGCTGTCGGGATTGCCGCGCATGTCGAGCTGGCTCCTGCGCTCCAGCGGCCGCTTGACCAGCCGCCAGTTCACGAGGTCGCGCGAGTGGTGGATCTGCACGCCCGGATACCATTCGAAGGTGGATGTGGCGATGTAGTAGTCCTCGCCCACCCGGCAGATCGAGGGGTCCGGGTTGAAGCCCGGCAGGATCGGGTTGCGGATCATCGGTTCCTCCCGGATATGACGCACGTACGTCAGAAAATGCTCGAAAGAAGCCGCCCGAACCTTCGCCCGGGCGGCCCGGCGTCAGCCGCGTTCGGCGGAACTGGCCCACAGGTTGATGTCGGCCTCCTTGGCATAGACATCGATCTCGGCCAGTTCCTCGGCCGTGAAATGGGGCTTTTCCAGCGCCTTGACGCAATCGACGATCTGCGAGGAGCGGCTGGCGCCGATCAGCGCGGAGGTGATGCGCCCGCCGCGCAGCGCCCAGGCGATCGCCATCTGCGCCAGCGTCTGGCCGCGCCGCTCGGCGATGCCGTTGAGCTTGCGGATGTTGTCGATGATCTCGGGGCGGATGAAGTCCTTCTTGAGGAAGTGGTTCAGCGCCGCCCGGCTGTCACCCGGAATGCCGCCGAGATATTTCGTGGTCAGCATGCCCTGCGCCAGCGGCGAGAAGACGATGGAGCCGATGCCGAGCTCCTCCAGCGTATCGACGAGGCCGTCGTCCTCGATCCAGCGGTTGAGCATGGAATAGCTCGGCTGGTGGATGAGGCAGGGCGTGCCGAGGTCCTTCAGGATCGCGGCCGCCTCGCGGGTGCGCTGCGAATTGTAGGAGGAGATGCCGACATAGAGCGCGCGGCCGGAGCGTACGATATGGTCGAGCGCGCCGCAGGTCTCCTCCAGCGGCGTGTCCGGGTCGAAGCGGTGGGAATAGAAGATGTCGACATAGTCGAGGCCCATGCGCTTGAGGCTCTGGTCGCAGGAGGCGATGAGGTACTTGCGGCTGCCCCATTCCCCATAGGGACCCGGCCACATGTCGTAGCCCGCCTTGGAGGAGATGATCAGCTCGTCGCGCAGATTCTTGAAATCCGTGCGCAGGATCTCGCCGAAGGCGATCTCCGCCGTGCCCGGCGGCGGGCCGTAATTGTTGGCGAGATCGAAATGGGTGATGCCGAGGTCGAAGGCCGTGCGGCACATGTCGACCTTGCGCTCGTGCGGCGTGTCGTCGCCGAAATTGTGCCAGAGGCCCAGCGAGACCGCCGGCAGCTTCAGGCCGGAGCGTCCCACCCGGTTGTAGGTCATCGTGTCGTAACGGTTTTCCGCCGGCTGCCAGGCCATGGTGTCTTCCTTTGTCCGAATGTGGGTCACGCCTGCATAGCGCTCCCGCACCTGTCGTCACAAGAGGCATTCGCCCCTCACCCTAGCCCTCTCCCCGCAAGCGGGGAGAGGGGACTTGCCTCACGCATGGTCATCGGTCGGGGAAGTCGGCGCGGCAAATCCCTTCTCCCCGCCTGCGGGGAGAAAGTGGCCGGCAGGCCGGATGAGGGGCACTCACCTGAGCAGCGACCGCGCCTCCTCGATCCCGAGCGCTTCCGGCTGGGTGCAGGTCGTCACGATGTCGATCGCCCTGCCCTCCTCCGCCGAACGCAGGATCGCCGTCAGCACGTCGATCGTGTGCAGCGAGCGGTCGAGCGAGCAGCGGTGGTCGCGGCCGGCCGTCACCGCCTCCATCATGTCGGCAAGGCCGATGCCGCGGTAGTTCGCCTGCATGCCCCAGGTGAATTCGTAGTTGTGGGCGGTCAGCGGATGGTCCCAGACCTCCACCTCCTTCGGCTCCCGGTCGTTGCCGGCGACCTCGACCTTGCCGCCGAAGAAGTTCGGGTCCGGCACGAAGACCGCGCCGTCCGTGCCGTAGAGCTCCATGTTCTGGTGGCGGTGCGCCCAGACGTCCCAGCTCGCCATCAGCGCCACCTGCGCGCCGCTCGCAAATTCGAGGATCGCATGGATGTTCGTCGCGACGACCACCGGCACCTTCTCGCCCATGCGCGGGCCGTTGCCGATCACCCGTTCCTCGCGCGCCCGGTTGGCGAGCGCCACGACGCGCTTCACCGGGCCCACGAGGTTGACGAGGTTGTTGACGTAGTACGGCCCCATGTCGAGGACCGGCCCGCCGCCCGGCGCGAAGAAGAAGTCCGGGTTCGGGTGCCAGCTCTCCATGCCCGGCCCGAGTACATGCGCCGTGCCGGACATGATCTTGCCCACCTTGCCGCTGTCGATCAGGTGGCGCACGAACTGGTGCGATCCGCCGAGATAGGTATCCGGCGCCGAGCCGACCTTCAGGCCCTTGGCGTCGGCGATGCGGCGCAGGTCCTCGCCCTGCTCGAGCGTCAGCACGAAGGGCTTTTCCGAATAGACGTGCTTTCCGGCCTCCAGCGCCCTCTTGGAGACCGGATAGTGCGCCTCCGGCACCGTCAGGTTCACGACGACATCGACCGCCGGGTTGGCGAGCAGCGCGTCGATCTCCTCAGCCGGGACGCCGAATTCCTCCGAGCGCGCCTGGGATGCGGCGGGGTTGATGTCGGCGCAGGCGACGACCTTCAGGTTCCTGAAGATCGGAATCAGCTTGAAATAGGCGCCCGAGATATTGCCGCAGCCGATGATGCCGACTCCGTATTCCTTGCTCATGTCTTTTCGTCCTCAGAATGCCTTGATGGTCGCGATGGAGCGGGTGGCAAGCCGGGTGATGTCCTTCGGATTGTCATGCTCGACGATGAAATGCCTGACCGGCGAACCGGCGAGCGCCTTGGCGAGGTCGGCCCATGGAACGGTGCCGTGGCCGACATCGGCCCAGCCGTCCTCGTCCGCATTCTCGCCCGCCGGCGCGATGTCCTTGACATGCACGGCGGTGATGCGCCCGCCGTATTTCCGGATCCACGCGAAGGGATCGGCTCCGCCGCGGATGATCCAGGCGATATCCGCCTCCCAGGCAAGGTCCGGCCCGCCGGCGAAGATGTGGTCCAGCGGCACGGTGCCGTCCGGCAGCGCGAAGAACTCGAAATCGTGGTTGTGCCAGCCGAAGGTGAGGCCCGCCGCACGGATCGGTGCGCCCGCCTCTTGCAGGCGTTCGCCGAAGGCGCGCCAGCCGGCGGCGTCCGCCGGGCGGTCCTCCGGCAGGAGATAGGGGCAATAGACCGCCTCGATGCCGAGCGTGCGGCAGATGGCCAGCACGCGGTCGGGCTCGGCCTCCAGCATGTCGAGGCCGAAATGGGCGGTCGGCATGGCAAGGCCGTTCGCGTCGAGATCGGCCTTCACCTGCTGGATGGCCGCGTCGTCGAGCGAGGCATAAAGCGCGCCGTATCCTTCGACCTGCTTGTAGCCGGCATCGGCGAGGATGCGGAACACCTCGGCGAAGGGCTGGAAATTGCGGGCGCTGTAGAGCTGGAAGCTGACTGTCTGCATGGATGTCTCCTCGTGCTATTCGGTTTGCGTCTGGCAGGAATGAAGGTCGAGCCAGCGGAATTCTGGGACCGCGCCGCTTTCCGCGGGCGTGAAGACGACGGTGCGGCGCTCGCCGGCCGTGAGGTCGAAGGCATTGTCCGACCAGCGGCCGGCGACGTCCGCCTCGATCATGACGTGCAGCGCAAGGCCGGTCGCCGAGGCGGTAACCGCGAAGCTGCCGTTCTCGCGCTGCGAAACGTCGAGCCTGAGGCCGGAGGCTTCGAGGTCGAGCGCCTTGTAGTTGACCGAGACGTGGTGTCCCTCGCCCCGCATGCCGTTCGAGGCTTCGAAGGACCAGAAGAGCAGCGTGTCCTCCGGCAGGTCGGCGGAAAAGACGGAGAACAGCATCTCCGCCCTGTCCGGCCCGCATCGCCCCTCGACGCTGCGATAGGGCCGGCGCTCGCCGGAAAGCGAGACGAGCCAGGTCTGAAGCTTCACCCCGACCTCCTGCGCCGTGTCGTTGACGACGGAAAAGCCGATGGTCTCGCCGTCCTTGGAGGGGATGGCGGCGACCGCGACGGGCTGGTAGAAGCGGCGCACCATGTAGTGCATGGCCTTCCAGCTGCCGCCGTAGTCGAGGCTCGACCAGGAGGCGACGGGCCAGGTGTCGTTGAGCTGCCAGTAGAGCGTGCCCATGCAATGGGGCTTCAGCGAGCGCCAGTATTCGACGGCCGTGCGGATGGCGAGGCCCTGCTGGATCTGGCTGAGATAGACGAAGCTGGCAAAATCCTTCGGAAAGCGGAAATAGCGGAACATCGTCCCGGCGATGCGCTCGTTGCCGCCGGCGTTCTTCTGGTGGCTCTCCATCACCGGCGAGGCGATGTTCATGTCCTTGCGCTCGGCGAAGGTCCTCATGACCGGCATGGACGTATAGGACTGGAAGCCGAATTCCGAGCAGAAGCGCGGGCGCACCGTGCGGTAATTGTCGAACGACTTGTTCTCGTGCCAGACGGACCAGTAGTGCATGTCGCCGGAGCCGTCCGCATGCCAGGCGTCGCCGAAGTCGAGATAGCCGGAGGCCGGGCTGGAGGGCCACCAGACCGCGCCGGGCGCGGCCTTCTTCACCGCCACCTCGATGGTGCGGTTGAGGCGGTCGTAGGAGACGAGATAGCGGTCGCGGTCCTTGCGGCTTTCCTCGAACCATGTCAGCGCGCCGACCAGCTCGTTGTCGCCGCACCACAGCACGATGGAGGGATGCGAGGCGAGGCGCCTCACCTGGTAGTCCACCTCGGCGGCGACGTTGTCCAGGAACTCGACGGTCGAGGGATAGAGGTTGCAGGCGAACATGAAGTCCTGCCAGACCATAAGGCCGAGCTCGTCGCAAAGGTCGTAGAACCAGTCCGGCTCGTAGAAGCCGCCGCCCCACACGCGGATCATGTTCATGTTGGCGTCGACGGCCGATTGCAGGAGGTCGCGCACGCCGGCCGGACGGATGCGCGAGGGCAGCGCGTCGGCGGGTATCCAGTTGGCGCCGCGGCAGAAGATCTCGCGGCCGTTGATTTTCAGCGCGAAGCGGCTGCCCGCCTCGTCCCTGTCGGTGACGAGCTCGACCTGCCTGAGGCCGAAGCGGCGCACGACCGTCTCGGAGGGCGTTTCGACCCGCACGGCATAGATCGCCTGCTCGCCATGGCCGGCCGGCCACCAGAGCGCGGGTTTCTCGATGCGGAACATGTGCGTGAGCTGCGTCTCGCCGGCCTTGACGCCGATGTCGAGCCGCACCCGCTCCTCGCCGAGCGCGAAATGCACCGGCAGGATGCCGGGCTCCTGCGCGTGGAAAACGGCGGTGACGTAGAGATCGACCGCGCCGTCCGCATGGTGGAACTGCCGGGTCGTGACATGCTCGATGCGCGCCACGTCCAGCTTGCGCAGGACGATCTCGCCGTAGATGCCGAGCGGCGCGATGGCGATGTTCCAGTCCCAGCCGAAATGGCATTGCGGCTTTCGCAGCATGTTGCCGTTCGGGATCGGCGAGTTGCCGGTGGACCAGGGAATGAAGAACGGCTGCTCGGCCTGCCGCAGGGCCCCGGCCGCGATGGCGGAATGGATCAGCACCCTGATCGTGTTCTCGCCGGCCTTCAGCGCATCGGTGACGTCGGGCCGGTAGCGGCGGAAGCAATTGTCGGTGTCCTCGACCAGCACGCCGTTCACATAGACGGAGGCGACCGTATCGATGCTCGCGATGTCGAGATACCAGCTGCCCTCCAGCATCTCGGGCGCGACCTCGAACCTGCGCTCGATCGCCCAGTCCTTCCGCGCCACCCATTGCACGTCCCGCTCGTTGCGGCCGGCATAGGGATCGGGGATGAGGCCGGCGTCGAGAAGCGCGCTGTGCACGTCGCCGGGCACGCGCATCGGCGCGGTGTGCGCCGCGTCCGTGCTGGTGAGGGTCCAGGTGCCGGAAAGGTCGATGGCGGTGGTGTCGGAGGTCTGGGTCATTCGAATATCTCTGAGGCGTGTATGCGGGGAGCCACCCCCCTCTGGCCTGCCGGCCATCTCCCCCTCACGCGGAGAGATTGGCAGGATGAAAAGACGGCACTCAAACCGCAACGTCCACGATGGGCGAAACGTTGCTCCATCCGGTCTCCCCCCTTGAGGGGGAGATGCCCGGCTGGGCAGAGGGGGGTAGTCGCCATGCCTGCCACCCTAGATCCGCTCCTCCGTCCCCGCATCGAACAGCGAGGCGAGGCCCATGTCGAAGGCGAGGCGCACCGCCGTGCCAGGCGCGAAGCGCCGCGAACCGCCGACGCGGACGGAAAGGGTATGGCCGGCGTGCTTCAGCCAGAGGAGGTTGTCGGCGCCCATCGGCTCCTCGATGTCGACCGTCGCCTGGTGGGTCTCGGCGCCCGGCACCTCCTCGTTGACCTTCACATGCTCCGGCCGCACGCCGAGCACGACCTTGCGGCCCGGCGGCAGCGCCTCGCCGGCCTTGTAGCCTTCGAGCGAGAAGTCCACGCCGTTCGTGACGAAGACCGGCCGGCCGCCCCGCTCCGCGATCTCACCGCGCAAGAAATTCATCGACGGCGAGCCGATGAAGCCGGCGACGAACATGTTCTTCGGCACGTTGTAGATCGTGTTCGGATCGGCAAGCTGCTGGATGACGCCGCTCTTCATGATGGCGATGCGGTCGGCGAGCGTCAGCGCCTCGATCTGGTCGTGGGTGACGTAGATCATCGTGTTCTTCAGCGACTGGTGCAGCCGCTTGATCTCCACGCGCAGCTCCGAGCGGAGTTTCGCGTCGAGATTGGAGAGCGGCTCGTCGAACAGGAACACGTCGACGTCGCGCACCAGCGCCCGGCCGATCGCCACGCGCTGGCGCTGGCCGCCGGAAAGCTCGGAGGGCTTGCGCTTCAGAAGCGGGCCGATCTGCAGGATTTCGGCGGCGCGGGCGACGCGCTTGTCGATTTCGGCCTTCGGCATCCTGGCGACCTCAAGGCCGAAGGAGAGGTTCTTTTCCACCGTCATCTGCGGATAGAGCGCGTAGGACTGGAACACCATGCCGATGCCGCGGTCCTTGGGCTCCTCCCAGGTGACGTTCCTGTCCTTGATGAAGATCTGCCCGCCGGTCGGCTCGAGGAGGCCGGCGATGCAGTTGAGAAGGGTCGACTTGCCGCAGCCGGACGAGCCGAGGAGGACGAGGAACTCGCCGTCGCCGATGTCGAGGTTGAGGTTCTCCAGCACGTTGACCGCGCCGAAGCTCAAAGAAAGATCCCTGATGGATACGGAATGCTGCATGGCTTAACCCTTGACTGCGCCGGCGGCGATGCCGCGGACGAAGAGCCGTCCCGACACGAAGTAGACGATGAGCGGAACCGCGCCGGTGAGCAGTGTCGCGGCCATGTTGACGTTGTATTCCTTCACCCCCTGGACGGAGTTGACGATGTTGTTGAGCTGCACGGTCATCGGGTAGTATTCCGGCCGGGTGAAGACGACGCCGAAGAGGAAGTCGTTCCAGATGCCGGTGATCTGGATGATCATCGCCACGACGAAGATCGGCAGCGACATCGGCAGCATGATGCGGAAATAGATCTGCCAGAACCCCGCCCCGTCGATGCGCGCGGCCTTGAACAGCTCCTCCGGCAGCGACGTGAAGTAGTTGCGGAAGAGCAGCGTCAGGATGGGCATGCCGAAGATCGTGTGCACGATGACGAGGCCGGTGAGCGTGCCGTAGATGCCCATCTCCCTGAGCACGATGACGATCGGGTAGATCATCACCTGGTAGGGGATGAAGGCGCCGACGATGAGGATCGTGAAGAAGATGTCGGCGCCCTTGAATTTCCAGTTGGCGAGCGCATAGCCGTTCACCGAGGCGACGAGGATCGAGATCAGCGTCGAGGGGATGGTGATGCGCACGGAATTCCAGAAGCCGCGCGAAAGGCCGTCGCAGTTGAGGCCCGTGCAGGCGCTCGCCCAGGCCTTGGCCCAGGGCTCAAAGGTGATTTCCAGCGGCGGCGAGAAGATGTTGCCGAGGCGGATCTCCGGCATGCCCTTGATGGAGGTTACGATCATCACGTAAAGCGGCAGGAGGTAGTAGAGCGCCGCCACGACGAGCGTGCTGTAGAGCATGATGTTGCGGCCGGAGAGCACGCGGCGGGGCTTCGGGCCGCGGGGCTCGACGCCGGCCCTGGCGGCGGCGGCGAGCGCGGGGCCGGCTTTGAGGGCGACGGTATCAGGCACGCTTGCGTCCTCCGAATTCGAGATAGGCCCACGGCACGATGATGATGGCGACCGTGACGAGCATCATGGTGGAGGCGGCAAAACCCTGCCCCAGGTTCTGCGCCTGGAACATGTAGTCGTAGACGTATTTCGCCGGCACCTCGGAGGCGATGCCCGGACCGCCGCTCGTCTGCGCCACGACGAGGTCGTAGACGCGCACGATGCCGCTCGCGATGATGACGAGCGTGGTGATGAAGACGGGGCGCATCATGGGGATGACGATGAAGAGGTAGGTCTTCCACATCGGGATGCCGTCGACGCGCGCGGCCTTCCAGATGTCCTCGTCGATGCCGCGCAGGCCGGCGAGCAGGAGGCACATGACGAGGCCCGTGCCCTGCCAGAGCCCCGCGATCAGCACGCCGTAGATAACGATGTCGGAATTGTAGAGCGGGTCGAAGGTGAAGCCGTCCCACCCGAGCGAGCGCACCACCGACTGGACGCCGAATTCCGGATTGAGGATCCATTGCCAGACGAGGCCGGTGACGATGAAGGAGAGCGCGAAGGGATAGAGGAAGATCGTGCGGAACGTGTTCTCGAAGCGGATCTTCTGGTCCATCAGTGCCGCCAGCACGAAACCGATCACGAGGCTGAAGACCAGCGTGAAGACGCCGTAGATGGCGAGATTCTGGATCGAGACGATCCAGCGCGGCGCCGCCCACAGGCGCTCGTACTGCTCGAAGCCGACGAAGTTCGCGCGCGGCAGCAGCTTGGAATTGGTGAACGAATAGACGACCGTCCAAATCGTGCCGCCGAGGAAGATGACGACGGCGGTGAGCATCATGGGAATGGAGGCAATCTTGGAACTGAGATTGCGCAGCAATCTGTTGGGGCGACCGGTGTGTGCCTGGCCCGTCATGGGTCACTCCTCCTTGGTCTCGATCAGAGGTGACGGCGCCCTCCTCTTCCGGGCGCCGGAACCGGCCGGCGGCGATGCGCCGGCCAATGTCACGGAAGGCTGATCAATCCGCCGAAGCGATGATGTCGGCGAAACGCTTCTGCGCGTCTTCCGGCGTCATGCCGGGATTGGCGAAGAACTCGGAGAAGAGGTCTTCCTTCTGCTTCTGGCTGTCGGCCGAAAGCAGCTGGTCGGTGCCTTCGATCACGTTGCCCTTGGCAAGGATGTCGAGGCCCTTCTTCATGCAGTCGTTGGCGGCGGCAAGGTCGACGTCGCCGCGCACCGGCAGGGAACCCTTCTTGAGGTTGAAGGCGACCTGCGTCGTCGGCGCCAGCAGCGTGGAGGCCAGCACCTCCTGCGCCTTGGACTTCTCCTCGTCGTCGAGCAGCGGGAAATAGAAGGCGTCGCCGCCCGTCGAGATGATCTCGTTCACGCCGAGGCCCGGAAGGCAGGTATAGTCCTTGCCGGCCACTTTTCCGGCGAGCGCGAACTCGCCCTGCGCCCAGTCGCCCATGATCTGCCCGCCGGCCTTGCCGGTTATGACGAGGTTGGTGGCCTGGTTCCAGTCCTGCACGTTCGTGCCCTTGGACATGCGGCGGGCATCGTCGGCCGCCTTGAAGACCTTGGCGATCTCCGGCCCCGCGGCCACCTCGGCGTCCTTGTCCTTGAAGACCTTGTGGAACGTGTCCTTGCCGGCGATCGCCACCATCAGGACGTCGAAGGCGCCGGCCGCCTGCCACGGCTGCCCGCCGACGGCGAGCGGGATGATGCCGGCCTTCTCCAGCGCCGGCGCCGCGGCGACGAACTCGTCCCAGTTCTTCGGCACGGCGACGCCCGCCTGCTCGAAGGCGGCGTTGGACAGCCACAGCCATTGCCAGGAATGGATGTTGACCGGCGCGCAGTAGATCTTTCCGTCGATCGTGCAGCTGTCGAGCAGGCTCGCCGGCTTGACGATCTCCTTCCAGTTCTCGCGCGTGGCGACATCCGTCAGGTCGCGCATCAGGCCGGACTCGACCAGTTCCTCGGCCTGGCGGCCATGGTTGAACTGCGTGGCGGCCATCGGGTCGCCGCCGGTGATGCGGCTGACCATGATCGGACGGGCCGTGCCGCCGGATCCGGCGATGGCGCCGTCGATCCACTTGTTGCCCGTCGCGTCGAATGCTTTTGCCAGCTCGGCGACGGCCGCGGCCTCCCCGCCGGACGTCCACCAATGGGTCACCTCCAGATCGGTCGCATTGGCTGCGGCGAACGGCAGGACCACGGTCGCTGCCAGGACAGCAGCCATTGAGCGAATTTTCATGAGTCTCCTCCCTCACTGAAACGTTGCCGGAAAAACTTAGTCCAATCGATTTAATCACGCAACCGGCCTTCAGTCGCAATTGCACGATTTCTTTTGGACGACCGCCGCTTGCACGGACGAGCGGACAGCTTTCAAACCATCAAGAGAGCCATAGAATTTGAATAATTTATTGATAAATATAGATAAAGAAAAACAATGCCAACTCCTCTCGAAGGCCGGCATTCGCAGATTCTCGAACGGCGAGTTTGCGGCGCAGCATGAGTCCGGCGCACGGGAAAGAGCGGATTTTCGGAAATTTCGCCTCGACAAAAGGGCTGCATCGTTACAGATTTATGCAGCTCCTCAGCAGGGGTGGCGACCGGGATCAAAATATGTATAACCGGACGCTAATACGGAGAGGCGGCAGGCAGGCGATGGACAAGAAGATGAGCGAGGGCCAGGCGGAAGCGCTTCCGCCTTCGAGCGAGCGGCCGACGCTGAAGACGATCGCCTTCATGACCGGCCTCGGGATCACCACCGTTTCGCGTGCTCTCAAGGATGCGCCCGACATCGGCAGCGAGACGAAGGAGCGCGTGCGCCTCGTCGCACGGCAGATCGGCTACCAGCCGAACCGCGCGGGCGTGCGCCTGCGCACCGGCAAGACCAACGTCATCAGCCTGATCCTCAGCCTGGAGGAGGAGATCATGGGCCTGACGAGCCCGATGGTCGTCGGCATCTCGGAGATCCTGGCCTCGACGCAGTACCATCTCGTGGTGACGCCCTACCGCGCCCAGGGCAATCCGCTCGATCCGGTGCGCTACGTGCTGGAGACGGGAGCGGCCGACGGCGTGATCATCTCGCGCACCGAACCCAAGGACCCCCGCGTCGCGCTGATGATGGAGCGCAACTTCCCCTTCGCCACGCACGGCCGGACGGAGATGGGCCTCGTCCACCCCTATCACGACTTCGACAACGAACGCTTCGCCTACGAGGCGGTGCGCAAGCTCGTCGAGCGCGGCCGCAGGCGGCTGATCCTGCTCCAGCCGCCGCCCTACCTCACCTTCTACCTGCACATGCGGGCGGGCTTCGAGAAGGGCATCCGCGATTTCGGCGCGACCGCGCTGCCGTTCAACGCGGTGAACCTCGACAACAGCCTCTCGGACATCCGCGCGGCGGCCGAGGCGATGTTCGATGCGCCGGACGGGCCCGATGGCATCGTCTCCGGCAGCGGCGGCGGCGCCGTTGCGCTGATCGCGGCGCTTGAAGCCAAGGGCCGCAAGCTCGGACAGGACATCGACATGGCCTCCAAGGAGCCGCAAATGTTCCTGCAATGGCTGCGGCCCGAGGTGGTGACGATGCGCGAGGACATCCGCCTCGCCGGCCGCGAACTCGCCAAGGCCGTCATCGCCCGCATCGAGGGGCGTCCCGCGGAAGAATTGCAGACGCTGAGCTATCCAATCCCGACGGGAGAGGCTTGAGGGAAGGAAGACGGCAGGACCGGCACCGGATGCCGATCCTCGGGTCAAGCAACCGTGGAGTTATGGTTTGAAGGCTGGGTCTGTTCTTGCGATGGCGTTTAGGATCGTGAC